>NZ_VFWS01000108.1:0-17298 GCF_006443065.1 Mesorhizobium sp. B1-1-5
AGCACGGCGCCGATCGGCTGATAGCCTCCGCCGAGTCCCTTGGCGATAGTCATCAGATCGGGAACGACGCCTTCCTGCTCGCATGCGTGAAGCGTGCCGGTGCGGCCCATGCCGCACATCACCTCGTCCAGGATGAGCAGGACGCCGTAGCGGTCGCAAATGGCTCGGACGCGCTTCAGGTAATCAGCCACCGGCGGCACGGCTCCGGCAGTCGCGCCGACCACCGTTTCGGCGACGAAGGCGATGACCTCGCCGGCGCCGAGTTCGAGTATCTTGTCCTCCAGGGCCTGCGCCGCTCGCGCAGCGTACTCGGCGTCGCTTTCGCCGGGCAGCTGATAGCGATAGGCGAAGCACGGATCGATGTGGTGGGTTTCGATGAGCAGCGGCTGAAACTGCCGCCGCCGCCATTCGTTGCCCCCTGCAGCGAGCGCGCCGAGCGTGTTGCCGTGATAACTCTGGCGGCGGGCGATGACGTGGCGGCGCTGCTGCTCGCCTTTCTCCACGAAATACTGCCGCGCCATCTTCAGCGCGGCCTCGACGGCCTCCGATCCGCCGCTGACGAGATAGACATGGCTGATACCAGCGGGTGCATCTTCAACGAGGCGGTCGGCCAGCCGCTCGGCAATCTCGGTGGTGAAGAAACTGGTATGGGCATAGGCAATGCGGTCGAGCTGATCACGCAGCGCCGCCATGACATCTGGATGGCCATGACCAAGGCACGAGACGGCCGCGCCGCCCGATGCATCGATGTAAGCGCGGCCGTCGCTGTCGAATATTCGGATGCCCTTGCCGCCCACTGCGAAGGGGAGCGAGCCTTTGATGGTGCGGTGGAGCAGATGGGTCATTTCTTGCCCAGACGCGGTTTGAGGTGAACGTTGAGCGCTGCGTGATGCTCATCGGTACGTCGCAGTTCCGCCAAGGTCTGCTCGCCGCCGTGGCCGGTAAGGAGCGCAGCCAGAATTTCTGCGACAGCAAAGGCCGGCGCCATGGTGTGGAAGAAGGACGGACTTTGCGTCGGCACGAGGATGACCTTCGTTGCGATCTGGGCGAGCGGCGCCACCTCGCTGTCCGTGATGGCAATGACCGGAACACCGCGCCTGGCGGCATATTCGGCGATCTCCACCGTCTGGCGCGTGTAGGGGAGCACGCTCGCCACCAGCAGCACGTCGTCGGGGGTGCCGCGGCCTATCGCGTCGGCACCGGTTGCGGCAACGCCGTCGAGCAGCACCGATCGATCGCCGACGAGCGACAGGACGTAGTGCACGTGCCAGGCGACGGGGTGGCTGGAGCGCAGGCCGAGGCAATAGATCCGCCGCGCCGACGAGAGGCAACTCGCGGCCGCCACGATCCTATCCAGAACCTCCGGCCCCGAAAGCCGGTCGATGTGGCGGCGAGCGCATCCATCATCTCGGCGGCCTGGCCGCGATCGCCCCTGAGCTTCTGGCTGAGCACCTGGATCCCGGCTTTTCCGGCAAAGCCCTGGTATCCGCTCCGAACCGCTGCCGCGTAGGTATCGCGTATGACGTCGTAACCTTCGAAGCCGAGATGCTTGGCGAGACGCGTCATCGTGGCCGGCTGCACGCCTGCCTGCCTCGCCTGTTCGCGCATCGAAAGAAGGGCCACGTCGCTCGGATGGTCGAGCATGTAGCGCGCTGCGGCCTGCAGCTGCGCCGACATGCCGTCGAACTCTGCGATGATGCGTTCCGTCAAAGGCCCCTGACCCATCACGGCAGTCTGGCGCGCCTCAATCCTATTTGCAACAAGTGATTCACAAGATATCGTAATGATCCAATTGTCTGGTCCCGACATGATGTCCCGATCCTCCGATAGGCCGGTTGCCATTGCCGTTGCGCCGAATGGCGGCCGGCGCACCAAGGCCGACCATCCGGCCTTGCCCATGACGCCTGCCGAACTCGCTCGAGCGGCGGCCGAGTGCCTCGAGCGGGGCGCGGCAATGATCCACCTCCACGTGCGCGACCGGCACGGCCTGCACATTCTCGATCCTGACGCCTATCGGGCTGCCATCCTTGCCGTTCGCCAGGCAGTCGGCGACGGCATGGTGGTGCAGATCACAAGCGAGTCGCTTGGCGCGTACGAGCCTGGAAGGCAGATGGATGTGGTGCGCGAGACCAGACCCGAGGCGGTATCGCTCGCGCTGCGTGAGCTTGTCCCCGGCAGAGATGCCGAGCCAGATTTTGCGGCATTCCTGGTTTGGCTGAAGCGTGAAACCATAATGCCGCAGATCATCCTTTACGACCCTGACGAGGCTTTGTATCTGTTCGACCTGCACCGGCGCGGCCTGATCCCCTGGGATCACATTCCCGTGCTTTTGGTTCTCGGCCGCTATACGGCGTCACAGCAATCTGCCCCGAACGATCTGCTGCCGTTTCTTTCACCCGGCATTCCGCGTTTCCGGTCGTTCATGGTCTGCGCCTTCGGTCGTGACGAGGCTGCTTGCGTATGCGCGGGAGCATTGTTTGGTGGCGACGTCCGGGTCGGGTTCGAAAACAATCTTCTGCAGCCGGACGGTTCGATGGCGGCATCGAATGCGGTTCTGGTCGATACCGTGGCGCAGCGGCTGCGGGGATTTGGGCGCCCAATACAGTCGGCCGCCTCGTTGCGCCATGCCTGGGCGGCTGGAGACGACAACGAACAACTTTGAACGGCATTGCCGGGCCACTCTGCCTACGTCGCAAAGGCGGGTATCACCGAAGCGCAGGCGCTCGAACTTGTTTCTCTGCTCGGCCTGAACTGGGCCTCGTTGATGAGACAGGGGAAGGCAATGAGGGGAGAGCTCAGCGCAGGTAGGCTTCGGCGGTCTTGGCGTCCTGCGCGCCAGTATCCGAATGGTGCTCCGAAAGTTGACGGCGTGGCTCGATCAGCGCTTGCGGCGAGTTTTCCTCCAGGAATTCCAGAACACCGGCACGGGCACGGTTAAGCCGGCTTTTTACGGTTCCGACGGCACAACCGCAGATCTCCGCCGTTTCTTCGTAGCTGACGCCCAGCACGCCGATCAGCATCAAAACCTCACGCTGATGGGACGGCAGCTTCTGGATGGCTTGATGCACTTCCCTGCTTTGGACGGACCATTCCTGGGAGGGTTCCGAAATCGGCCGGCTGGAGGCGCAGTCGAGCAGGCCGGGCGCCTCCCTGGCCGCCGCTTTGACACGCGTGTAGTGCGTGTTGCGCATGATGGTGAAGAGCCATGACTTCAGGCGCGTGCCCGGCTCAAACTTGTCCAGGTTGGCAAGTCCCTTGGTTAACGTCTCCTGGACGAGATCGTCGGCGTCATAGGCCTCCCGACAGAACGTTCGCGCAAAAGCCCGCAAGGCAGGAATGAGAGCGACGATCGAGATCTCACCGGCGTCAGGGTTCGCAAGCTTATGCTCCGTGGCTGACAATTTTCCGGGCCCCGGCGAGTAGGAGTGGATGATATGCAGACTTAAGGAAATGCCTGGGGAAACGGAACGTTCCTGCGTTCTGTTGCGTAGCGCAATTTTGACCGAACCGATGGGTCGGGCGGACGAGCGACCCAGTTTGAATATTCCGCGACTATGCCGTGTCCGTGGAAACGTTGCCAAGATCCCGAGATCGCCGTTCGTCATTGCACAGCATCTGCTTCACGGCCGGTTGGACCGCCGTTTCGGCTGCGAGCGACACTGGTCGCGTCATCACGCGCTATTACAAAAAGGCACAAATCCGTGAACACAGCCTGATCGGCTGAAATCGCCCAACTCGCGCCACATTAGCGGCTGCAA
Organism: Mesorhizobium sp. B1-1-5; assembly: GCF_006443065.1. NCBI lineage: Bacteria > Pseudomonadati > Pseudomonadota > Alphaproteobacteria > Hyphomicrobiales > Phyllobacteriaceae > Mesorhizobium > Mesorhizobium sp. B1-1-5. The sequence goes on from NZ_VFWS01000108.1 coordinate 3,759, forward strand.
TTTTCTCCCCGCGAAATGCCTCCAAGGCGTTGCAAGGAAACAGAATTTTCGGTTTATGAGCGGGAGGTATGCATGATTCCTGCGGGTATTCGCGCGCCCTTTTCGACCCCGACAACTTGGATCGCAGCAGGCCTGACGGCAATCGGCCTGGCTTCAACTGTGCCCCAGGCACACGCACAGTCCGCCGCGAGTGCCGCTGCTCAGTCGCCGACCGGCTTATGGCTGACCACGCCCTATCCGGAGTTCTCGGCCCAGGCCGGGAAGAACGTCAGCGTGCCCTTGAAGCTGGCTAACCGCGGACTGCCGCCTCAACGCGTCGAGTTCGGAGTCGATGGCCTGCCCGGTGGCTGGAAGTGGGAGATCGACGGCGGCGGCAAACCCGTTACGGCGGCAATCGCAGATCCTGATGGCACGGTGGGCCTGACGCTAAAATTGACGCCGCCTGAAGGCGATATCGGCAAAGGGGTCAACTTTGCCGTGTCCGGCAAGACCTCCGCCGAGGCTTTGAAATTGCCGATGGCGATGACGCTCACCAAGACCGAGCCTGCAAAGCTGACGCTGGAACCCAAACTCCCGGCGTTGCGCGGCACCGCCAAATCGGCTTTCGACTTCCAGGTCGACATCAAGAACGACGGCCAGGAGGATTCGACCGTCAACCTGCTTTCGAAGGCGCCACCCGGCTTCCAGGTGACCTTCAAGCAGGGCTACGGCTCGCAGGAACTGACCAGTTTGCCGCTGAAGGCGGGAGAATCGAAAACGCTGTCCATCAGCGTCCAGCCGCCCGACAACGCCCAGGCGGGCCAGTATCCGGTGGCCGTAGCCGCCAGCGGCGGCGGCGCCAGCGCCGATACCAGACTGCTGCTCGACATCACCGGCAGGCCATCCGTTTCTCTTTCAGGTCCCCAGGGCCGGCTTTCGGGCGATGCCACGGCGGGTCAGGAGCGCACCTTCACATTCACACTGTCGAACAGCGGGTCGGCCCCTGCCCGCGATCTGAAGCTTTCCGCAAGCCCGCCAGCTGGCTGGAAAGTCACCTTCAATCCAGAGAAAGTCGACGAGATCGCACCAGGCGGAACATCCAATGTCGGCGTCTCAATGACACCTTCGAACCAGGCGATCGCCGGCGACTATATGGTCTCGGTCCGCGCCAATGGAGATGGCGCATCCGATAGCGCCAATTTCCGGGTGACGGTGCGCACATCCACGCTGTGGGGCGTGACTGGCCTCGGGGTTATCGGCGCCTCTGCGCTGATGCTCGCGTTTGCCGTAACGCGGTATGGACGCCGATGACGACGGTCATAGAAGCGCGCGGCCTTATTAAGCGCTACGGTCGTTTCGCGGCGGTTGATGGCATCGACCTCGCGGTCGAGAAGGGCGAGGTGTTCGGCCTGCTAGGCCCTAATGGCTCAGGAAAGACCACCACCATCCTCTTGCTTCTCGGTCTCACGGAACCGACTGCGGGCTCGATCAGTGTGCTCGGACTCGATCCGTTGCGCCAGCCGCTGGCCGTCAAAACGCGGGTCGGCTACCTGCCGGACCAGATCGGCTTTTATGATCATCTGACTGCATGGGAAAATCTCGCCTACACCGCAAGGCTTGCGGGCGTCATATCGAAAGAGGCCGACGGGCGCATCGCCGGCGCCCTCGGGAGGGTGCGGCTCGAGGAGGTCGCCAATCGCCGCGTCGCGACTTTCTCGCGCGGCATGCGCCAGCGGCTCGGGCTGGCGGAGGTGCTGGTCAAAAAGGCGGAGATCGCCATTCTCGACGAGCCGACTTCCGGTCTCGACCCCCAGTCGACCCAGGAGCTGCTGGACTTGATCCGCGAGCTTGCGGGCGAGGGCGTGACGTTCGTGCTGTCCTCCCATCAACTCGCGATGATGCAGACGATCTGCGACCGGGTGGCCCTTTTCCGTAGGGGCCAAGTCGGCCTCGTCGGCCGGGTCGAAGAGCTCACCGCCAACGTCCTCGGCGGCACGTTCAGGATCGAAGTCGAAACCGAGAATGCGGATCTGGTGAAGGTCCTGGCCGGGGTGCGGCACGTGTCCGGCCTGACGCCCTTGCAGGACCGCCGATGGCGCATCGACGCCGACGCGGATGTGAGGGCGGACGTTGCGCATCATATCGTTGGCGCCGGCGGAGTACTTCATTCCATATCCATGCGCAAGGCCACTCTCGACGAGGTCTATGTTCGCTTTTTCGAGGGAGAAAACCATGACGTCGCGGCGTGAAGGATCGCCGTTTGCCGGCCTGTCGACGATCGCGCTCAAGGAAGCAGCCGATCATATGAACAGCATTCGCATTCATCTGGTGATGGTCCTGGTGCTCCTCACCGCCATCGGCTCGGTCTATGCCGCGATCGGGCAGATCAAGGCCACAGTCGGTGAGGACCAGTTCCTCTTCCTGCGCCTTTTCACCACCGCGCAACAACCATTGCCATCCTTCGTATTCTTCCTCGGCTTCCTGGTGCCTCTGGTGGCTATTGCGCTTGGCTTTGACGCCATCAATGGCGAATACAATCGCCGTACGCTGTCGCGCGTCCTGTCACAGCCGATCTATCGTGACGCGCTTCTTACCGGCAAGTTCATGGGCGGTTTGTTGGTGATCGCCATATGCTTGCTGGCTCTCTGGCTGCTAGTGACCGGTCTTGGCATGCTCCTGCTGGGGCTGCCACCGAGCGGTGAGGAGATCACCCGCGGTCTTGCCTTCCTGTTCGCCTCATTCGTTTACGCCGGCGTCTGGCTGGCGGTAGCGATGGCCTTCTCCACAATCGTCAAATCGCCGGCAACGTCGGCGCTTTGCGCGCTCACGGCATGGCTGCTGTTCACGGTGTTCTGGCCCATGCTGGCGCCGCTCATTGCCGGAGCCGTCGCGCCGGTCGACCCGCTCGATCCCTTGACGGCAGTTCATCAGATCGATGTTCAGCAGGCCATCGCACGCATCTCGCCCAACACCCTCTACGGAGAAACCACGCTGGCCCTGCTCAATCCGGCAACGCGTTCGCTCGGTCTGCTGTTTACCGATCAGTTGAGCGGGGCACTGATGGGCGCCCCCCTGCCCTTTTCGCTGAGCGTCGCCCTCATCTGGCCGCAGCTCGCCGGCATGATCGCAGCACTTCTGGTGCTGTTCACCATCGCCTACGTTTCATTCCAGAGGCAGGAGATTAGAGCGTAAGAGCCGCTGATGAACGGGCTTTGTCTGAGATCGAAGCTTCCGGTCCCTACATGGATGGCCGCAACCAGACCATTTTAAAGTCTGTACTGTACGACCAAACCTTACTAAAGATTCATGCACTGGATATGACATCGTAATGTTCCCCTCTCTATTCTTCTTAAACAGGACGCCCTTCAGGGCACAATCTTGAAGAGGATACGAGATCATGAAAAATTCCCCCAGCATATCTTCCAGCACCCGCAAGCGCCTGATGGCCGCCGTCGCTTCCCTGGCCGTTGTCGGCACGGTCGGCGCCAGCGCGCTTGCCACCGGCACCGCGCCCGTGCTGGCCGATGCCGTGCGCGTCGAAGCCCCGCAGATGGTCGACGGGTCTGTCGTCTGTCAATAAGCTCTCGGGCTGGGTCTTTGGAAATGCCCGTCCGCCGAGCCTATGGATCAGGCAGGTCTTTCTTGTCGTCTCTTCCTTTGCGACACATCGGAAACTCCATGCATCGCGCCGAACTGGTTGTGAGCGGGAAGGTCTCGGGTGAGGATCAGGCGTAGCAGAAAGCGAGAAAGCCCGCCGACCGAGCCGACGGGCCATCTTCCTCAAACTGCTTTTGCTCCTCTTCCCGGGACGGTCAGCCTAAACTAGCGACCGAGTGGCAGTTTTGACACTGACAGCAGTTCAGCCTCCTCCCTGATCCCTGCCAGGTAGTTGGCCAGAAGGCGAGACGCGAGAGCTTCGCGTCGCTCGGGAGACTGATGTTCGACCTTCAATTTGTCGAACACGCGACCGAGCAACTCCAGGTCCGAAGAACTGAAGATGCCAGCTTCTCGGGCTCTTTGACGAATTGGCACGAGACCCTCCCAAATCGGATGATCCCTCAAATGCGGTCAAACTCGCCTTTGGTTGCGCCCCTTGTCAAGAAAAGAAAAAGCCCGCCGGCAGAGGCCGACGGGCAGGTGCTGGAGTAGCCTGGGTGCGCAAAGTGCAACGTACGCGGCAGGCCGATCACAAAACAACAAAGCGCGTGTGTCGTTCCCGAAATAACTGAGCCTCACTCCTCAGTCGCACTACTCCCGAGACAAAGGTCTTGCCGGGCAACTCATAAGGAGGGACCGGGAAACATCTTCCGAAGATGTTCGCCGCGCAGCGGGCGAGCATAGTCCCGTCATTGCCGGTGCGCGGATGTCCACTGTCACCTGCGATCGCCTTAGGCATCCGCACTAGCCATGGGTGCTCGATACTGGCGGTCTAGATTTCGAAGAGCTCGTCGAGCGATCCCTGCTCGCGAGATGCGGTCATCGAATTTTTGTTTCGCTTGGGAACTTTCCGGCTCGTCGGCGATTGAGGGTCGCCGCAGGGGACTTCAGATTTGGACTGCTTCGGTAAGCTTGAGGGGCTGATCGAGGACGGCGGCGCCAACCTGGTCGCGGAGTCACGCGCGCTGCTTGCTCAAATCAAAGGCAAGTCGCACGAACTGGCTGAAGCGGTGGATGAATTCCTGCTTGACGTGATGACGCTTGAATTTCTGCTCGAAGCCGAGCGGGAGGCATTTCATAGTTCGGCACGAAGACTGGCAAGCATGCGCCTGACGATGGTGAAACTGCTCTCGGACTAGCGGCTGTCCGCCCCGGCCGAGCCTTGCGGATTGCCCAGCGAGGTCTGGCTGGTGTAGCCGCTGCCTCGGTCGAGCGTGTTGGTGATCGGTGCGATGGTGTAGCCGCCATTGACGCCGGCCCGCAGGCCTATGATCGCAAAGCGGCTCTCTTTGTATGGGTGACCGAGCCAGAACCCGCTGCACGCGCCGTCGACGCGATCGGAATTGGCGCCGGTCTTCGCCACCGTCTCGTCCGGCTGCATGAAGCGGGGCACGTCTCCCGGCTCACGTCGTCGCCGGTCTCGTCCTCTTCGATGACCTGCTTCGCTCGTCTGGATGTCGTACCAGCGGCCCTTCAGGACGCACATTCGTATGAGACATCACCCGCGTTCAGGCCGTCAAATCGCTTGTGGTTCGTAGTCACTTGGCACTAACGGGGCGTCGCGCGCTGCAGCAGGGTGAGGGAGTTCTCCAAGCCTTCCCGGCTGGTTCAGCAGCACGGCCTCAGGTTAGGGTTTCGGCCGCCCTCCCGAGCTTTTACGGACGAATGCGGATGACCGTCTTTCCGGTGCGCCGCTCGCTTGCGTTGAAGATTGCAACGGCATCATCCAGGCTCGAGACCTTGCCGATGTTCGTCCGCAGCCGTCCGTCGCGCACCCGCTGGACGATCTCACCCAGTTGGGCGCGATCGGACTCGACGACGAAGTCGATCGTCAGGCCTTCTGAAGGTCGAACATCCGTCGGGCCGACGACGGTCACCAGTGTTCCCCCTGCCCGGATCAGCGCTGCCGACCGCTTCTGGACACCCCCGCCGATGACATCGAACACCAGATCGACGCCGCCGATGTCCTCCAGACTGTCGTTCCCGAGGTCGACGAATTCGTGTGCACCGAAGTCGAGAGCCTTCTGGCGGTCGGCGGCGCGTCCGGTGCCGATGACATAGGCTCCGGCTTCCCGTGCGAGCTGCGCCACGATCGAACCGACGGCACCGGCCGCGCCATGCGCAAGCACGCTCTGCCCCGCCTGAAGGCGGCCGTGCTGGAACAGCCCCTGCCATGCAGTCAAGCCCGAGATCGGCAGGCTTGCGCCCACCGTGAAGTCGACATCGCCGGGCAGTGGCGCAAGGTTGCGTGCCTCCATTGCGACGTACTCGGCGAGCGTGCCGTCGCGATGCCAGTCCGACAGGCCGAACACTCGCTGACCGATCGACAGCCCCGTGGTACCGTAGCCAAGCGCGGTAACCACACCGGCCAATTCATGGCCGAGGATCGATGGTGTCCGGTCACGAAAGCCCCGATCCGCCCAGGTCGAAGGCCACTCCAGTTCGGTGTTGACGAAGCCCGCCGCGTGCACCTGAACGACAACGTCGTTTATCGCGGCTTGCGGCTCGGGCCGCTCCACAAGCTTCATTCCGGCTGTTCCCGCCGTCTGGTCTCCAACAACGATTGCTTTCATTGGAATTGCCTCCTCAGATATTTGTTGGCTCGGGGTAAATTGCAGGCGTGACGCTCTTTCGGTTCTCAGGCAGTGGCTAGACTAGCGCCTCGGCGCCTTCCGCTACGGGCTTGATGTCGAATTGCAGTGCGACGGCGGCGGGCGCTTCATAGTCAGACTCCATCACATCATGCAGCTCATCTGTCGATGAGACGACAACCGCAGCCATTTCCCGTCGATGTATGTTCTGGCTTCATCGTCGAGCTTGACCAATTGCGAGAGCCAGACATAGCGCCGCTCCTTAAACTTCTCTCATTCCGCCCCACCCACACAGCAGAAAATCGACGGCATTCCCACCTTTCCGACCGGCGTCGGATTATCGTGCGACTGACGCGCAGGATGTAACCATCGCAGAAGAGCATCCTATCGGCGTCTCGGCTCAACGCTCGCCGGTCATGGGCCATCGGAAAGCTCGGTTCAAGCCTGCTCCTTCTTCGCTTTCGCGAAGCCGCGGTCCGTTGCGATGAACCGTTCAAGCATCGGCGCAATCAAGCGCGATGGATCGGCAGATGGCCGCCCGGTCTCGCGCCCGAGTATCTCTGCGTATTTCACCAAATCGCGATGCAGGGGCGCCGGCAGTTCCACCGTAATCTTCACTGGCTTGTCGTCAGCAATCGTTGCGAGTTTCAACTTGGCCATGTCAACCTCCGTATGGTTCAAGGGCAAGGTCGCGGGTGACAAGGACGCGAACGGGAAACCCCGGCCCGATCGTGAGCGTCGGTGCCATAGCGAGTTGCCGCTGAACCACCTGCTGGCCTACCTGGCTGACGCTATCGGAAGCGCCGCTTCGTAGAGCGCGCACGATATCGCTGTCTTGATCGGAAGAACCGGCTTGTGCGCCTATGCTCAGAATGGTCGACAACGCCGCGGCCTTGAACAACTCGCCCCAGTGATAGTCAACGCCATCCTCCAGGCCGGCATAGCCCTGGGCTTCCGCGCCGGGCTGCCGCTCCAGCACGACGGAGCGCCCGTCGGGAAAGATCAGCCTGTTCCAGACAAGCAGCACGCGGCGCTGCCCGGAACCAATTCCGCTGTCGTACTGCCCAATGATACGAGCGCCTTGCGGGACGAGCAGCGAGCGGCCGGTGGGACTATCATAGACATTTTCGGTCACCTGAGCGCTGATCTGTCCGGGAAGGTCCGAGCGGATGCCGGTAATGAGCGCGGCCGGGATCACGGCACCGGCTTGAAGCACATAGGGTGACGCGGGCGGCGTGATGTGATCCGGGGCCACGGTCCGCCGGTCAGCGGCGGCGGACAGGAAGGAAAGCTGGCGATCCTGCGCACTTGGCTGACCGTACTGATCGGCAAAGTCGTTAACAGCAGGAGCGGACGCTTCGGCGGGCCTGGGATCTCCTTGCCCTGTCTGGAAGAAGACGCGCGAGGTTCTGGCCGCTTCCTCATCGGCTCGTCGGCGCTGCTCGGCTTCGTCAATCGCGGGGCTTGCGATTGAGGGCGGCACGACCGCCTGCCCGTTGTTCTGAGCATCGAGGATCGGCCTGCCGAGATCGCCAGGCAGCGGCGGCCCAAGGATCGGGCCGGCATAGTCGCGCGGCAGTGTTGCCAGTCCATCGGCGGGCGGCCGATTGGAGGTTGGGTAGAGCTCCTCGCCCTGCTTGAGCGTGTTGGCATCCTGCAGAGCGTAAATCAGCGCACCGCCGACACCGAGCGAGGCGACGAAGCCGATGCCTGCGAGCATCTTGCGCGACAGACGCGTCACACGCGGCGGGTCGGCGCGAAGCCGCATGGGTTCGACGGCCATGTTCTTCTCGTTCATGGCTGCGGCGCTCCCGTGTGCGTTGCGTTCGGCAGCTTTGACGCGGCGCTGTCGCTTGGGCCCCGCCGCAGCCCATCGGTTCTTCTATCGACACGCACGATCCTGACCGCCTGCTGCCGTTTGCCGGCGCCAAGACGCAGTTCGGCCGCACCAAAAAGGCGATCGACGATGAGGATGTTTTGATAGACGCGGCTGTTGGTGATTTCAGCCTCGCCGTCCGCGCCGATAACGAAAATCGGCGGCATCTCGCCTTGCACGATGCCGCGTGGAAACTCGATGATCAGACGGCCGACAATCGTCTCATCGACGTTCTCAGCGGCAAGCACATAGCTGGCGCTCGGGCGTTCGATGTCGCGGACCGCGAATGCCCGATGCATGCGCTTGACGATGTCGCCGCGCTCACCCATCTGGCGCAGCGTCGCCTCGGCTCTCTCGCTGACGATCCATTGGCCAGGACCGAGCTGTTCAGCGAGGCCGAGCGTTTCCAGCCTGCGCAGCCGCCCGATCTTTGGCGCGATGAATTCGTCAGGCTGGCGATCGGCATGTGGCGCGAGATCTATGACACCGTTGTCGCGCGCGTCCCGGAGCAACTGGCGGTCGAGCCCGGTCCACCGCTCGGCCTCGACCTGCCGCTCGACGTGCCGGCGGATCTCAAGATCCGACCGGGGGCCAAGCTCCTGCGTGACGAGGTCACTGGCGCGATCGCGCATGCCGCGGCTGATGTAGTCGCGCGAGATGACCAGGTCCTGGCCGTCGTCGGCCCGGCCGCGCAGGATGACGTGGACATGGGGATTGTCGGTGTTCCAATGATCGACCGCGATCCAGTCGAGCGTCGTGCCGAGATCCTTCTGCATGCGACCCATGAGATCGCGGGTGAAGGATTTCAGGTCGGCCATTTCGACGGCATCCTCTGGCGACACGATGAAGCGGAAATGATGCCGGTCGTCCTTGCAGCGATCGACGAAATCCGTGGTCGACGCATCGTCGACCTCCGGTCCGAACATGCGGGCTTTCGCGTCGTCGCGTGTGACTCCTTCGCGGCGCAGATAGTTGAGGTGGGTCGCCAGCGGCGCGCCACGTTTCGCATGGCGAACCACGCGGGTCTTGATCGTGGCGAGGCGGGAGCGGCCGGTGAGGAAGCGATTGGCTTGAACGCTCGCTGCCCTGCCGCGTCCGAACTGCGAGCGCTTGCCTGTCCCGATCCGGCCTGAGCGCGACACGCTGCCGCCAGCCTTTTGCGCTGCCGCAAGCGCCTGGGCGATGAAGGGCCGCGACGATTGGGCTCGCGTCGAGCGAATGCGGCCCGGACGGATGCGGAACTCGTGCTCATCAGACACGGCGCCCGCCCTCACCTTGCCATAAGTACAGGCAAATACAATGATTTGCATGTTCCAAGCACATTGCGCCGAGGTGCCGCAATGTGCGAGAAGCGGCAAAAAACCCAATAAATGCAACCAACCGACCGCAGCACAATGTGCGCCCTTTTATCTTGCCATCCTTCGGTTGTTGCCTTGTGCCCTATGCGCCTCAAAGGCCACGACGCCCAAAGAGGCGCCGGGGCGCGATTTGGCGGAGACTTCATCATCGCCGCGATGTCCGGACGTAAGGCCCGGTGAACAGTCGGCGCGGCTGCGAACTGGCCGCAAAAAGTTTGCGCACCAACAGTGACGATGAGACCTCGAAAGAAGCGTGCTCGCCGGACGAGTGACCGGAATCGGCCAAGGACCCGGACCGCACTATGAACAGCGGCGCGAGGTTCCAAGTGATGGCCTTGGCATGACCGGCGGTGAGCGCGCCGGGCGCATCACCGCCGCGCCACAAAGGGCGAAGCTTCGCAACATAGGCCCGGGTTTCTGCCGGCAGCGGGAGGCCCTTCAAGGAGGCTTCGTAGCGCCCCGGCCCCGCATTGTAGGCGGCGAGAAAACCCGGTGAACCGTATCGATCATAGAGCTCGCGAAGATAGGCGGTGCCGGCAAGGATGTTGTCGTGCGGATCGTAGGGATCGCTGCCCAGTTGATGACGAAGGCGCAGCTCGGCCCAGGTTGCGGGCATGATCTGCATCAGACCCACTGCACCTTTGCGCGACACGGCGCGTGGGTCGCGGGCGCTCTCGATGTGCATGACTGCCCGTATCCAGAGCTGAGGAATACGGAAGCGATGCGACGCCTCGGCGATATGGGTGGCATATGGATCGTCCGCAGGCATACGTGGCCCCGGGGCGCTCTGTGCGACGGCCTCCGTCATCGCGTGACAAAAAATCAGCATGCCAGCGATAAGCCAACGTGCTTGCCTCCGACCAGGCAACCAACTGACGGGGCGGCTTTCGTGCGCATATTTCGGCGCCGATGGCGCACTCATCGAGCACGCTCCGGCCCCGATTTCGGCCGGATCCAGCGCAGCGACCAGGAACCGTCGTCGGAGCGGAAGAGACCGGCGCGAAAGCGTCGGCCAAACAGCGGATCCTCCAGTCGGCAGGACAGATAGTCGCCAGCCGTCTGCCCGGTTTCCTTCCAGGCCGCGCCGACCTCGGGGCCCCTGCCATCGCCGATGTGAATGCGAAAATCCGGCGCATTGCCGTTGGACGTCCTGATCGGGACAAGCACCAGCGCGACGTCCACGAGCAGTGTTCGAATGCGTCCGGAGTAACCGGATTCCGTTTCATGGAAGACGCCGATCTCGGCCATGTGACTATCTCCTTCCTCTTGTTGGCTGTGCTGAATTTCAGTTCGCGGGAGCGAGCCAGGTGTAGTGGCCATCGCCCCTCTCGTCGGTCCAAAGCGGCATCGCGCGTCCAACGATCGAGCCCATCGGGAACGGGCCGAAATAGCGGCCGTCGAGACTGTCCTGGACATTCCGGTTCATGGCGAAGATTTGGTCGGCGGCGATGATCTGGCAGCCCTGCCAGTCAGGCAGCGCGCGTCCTTTGCGATCGCGCTCCAGTGCGGTGCCCATCGCGATTGTGTCGACCATGATGACGCCAGCAACGCGACAAACTTCCTGTCCAGGAAGCGCTTCGATGTGCTTCAGCATTGGCACACCCAGCGGAAGGTAATCGCGTTCGGCGGCGAACCGAGCGACGATCTCCGGCGGTTCGATGACGGCGAGCGCGCCGGCCAACGGAACGGCCATTCTCCGGATCGCATAGAGCCCGAGGGGTGCGCTGGCCGATGCGTTCCATAGCAGCAGCGGCGGCATTTCCACAGCAGCTGGAGCGACGATCGCGGCAACGGCTGCAAGCGTCACGGCCATGCAACCGGCGCGGCTCATGATGTCGCTCGCTTGCGCAACAGAAAGGCCCGGTGCTGCTCGAGCGAATAGGCGCGCGGCGTTCCGCCGGCAACCAGTCGGTTGTGGGTCTGACGCCAATAGTCAGGGGCGGCATCGACCGGATCGAGGCCGATCGCCTCGATCGTATCGATCAGTTGAAGAACCCGCTCAACCTTGTCCCAGCCTGCGATCTTGAGCAGGATCTCGGCGCCTGGCCGGATGTAAGGCAGCGTCTGATAAGGTTCAGCGGGCAAGACGGCGCGCACGATGTCGATGCGCGAAACGACGGTGCCAAAGTCGTTCGCCGCCCAGCGGACGAACGCAAAAACACCGCCCGGCGCAAATCCCACGACGCGACGCCGCGTGTCGATGATCGTCTGATCGGCAGGGCGTCCGAAGCGGATCCGGTGCTCGATCCGCTTCTCGATCCAGATCAGCTCCACAGTCGTGAGGCCGGCGCGCGGCGTCGATTGAGGAGACCGCGTCATGCGTCGCCTCCACCGCGTCGGCCGACAAATCGCGGCTTCTGCTCCCCGCCGTCGATCCGCGGCTGCTCCGCAAGACTGTTAGATTGAGAATTAGACTCCAAGTTAAGAGCGCGATTTTTCGTTTCGGGTCCGTTCCTTAAGGCCGATCGCGGTTCCCGAAAGCACGAGGAGGCGGTTCCCGATGGCACGATAGTTCGGGTTCCCGATGGCACGATTCTGTCAACAGGCGTCGGCGCCGGTTCAAAAGCCAACAACACACGGCCGCTGGCTTCGACCTCCGTGAACAGCAGATATCCCGGCAAAGGCTGGCGACGCACGATATCACGCAGCTCGAAGGCGAAGCGCTTGAGCGGCGAGAGGCTGCCGGACTTGCGATGCAGGTGGCGGATGTCGAAACGCCAGCCGGCGCGCTGGCGCCCGCCATGCTTTCGTACCAGGCGATAGAGCCAACGCTCCAGGCCGCCGGTCAGCCCGAAATAGGCCCGGTCTATCGTCAGGATCAGCGTGTCGTCCATGACGGCGCGATAGAACCAATCGGGCAGGATCAGTTCGACGCCAAGCGGGCGGCCGTTTCGACCCGAACGTTCCTGCCATTCATTGATCCACGAGAAGCGATGACGCCGGCCCTCGGCGGGTTGGCGGATGGAGGTGACGACGCTTGTCGACTGCAGGCGATCGAGCGCCGCCTTGAGGCGCAGGTAGTCTCGCTTGGAGACACCGCGGCCGATGAAGGTAAGCATCTCGTGTGGCGTCGCGGCCATCAGGCGGGATGTGCGCAATCCGGCGTCCCGCGCGCTGACGATCTGGCTAGCGGCCCAGATCAGGATATCGGCATCCCAGATCGTCGCCATGCCGTGACCGGGCATCGCTTCGACACGGATCGCGATATCGCCGGCGTGAAAGTCGATCGGCGCGATGCGCCTGGATTTGGCGAGGGAGAAGAAGGGATAGGCCATGAGGTCCTGCGCATCGCGTGGCGCGACCACGCCCGGCAGCGCCTGGAACAGGTCGAGCTGTTCGCGCTCCAACGGTGGGCGTAGTCGTGCCGACAAGGGGGAAATCAGCGGGCTCAGCGCCGTTCGCGCCCGGCATAAGGGATCAGGCGGGCGGCCTGAGGCTTGGCGGGCAGCACCGAGCCATGCGGATCGGACGTCGATGTCATCGCGCCGCGCTGAACCCAGAGCTGGAGGTCGTCGACGGCGTAGACGACGCGGCCGCCAAGTTTGCGATAGGCAGGCCCGGTGCCGTAGGTGCGATGTTTCTCAAGCGTGCGCGCCGAGAGACTGAGGAAATGCGCGGCTTCAGAAGTGCGCAGGTAGCGCGGCGGCAGTGGCGCGGCGTCGGCGTTCATGAGGTTTCTCCTTCCGGCCGTTGCGGTTGAACGGCGATCGATGGCCAGGATGGAGGAGCAAGGGCACGATGATCAGGTGCGCAATTGAGGGGCGCTATTTCGCACCGCTAGGAGGCCTTCGGAAGTGGCGCCGTCGCCTGCAACGACCGGCGCTAGCAGCGCTCAACCATCTTCCAGGCCATCGCGCATCAAGCGACGCATTCAACGACAGGAAGCCTGTCGTGGCGGCCGGCGGCGCGGAGAGCTTGCGCGATCACCGGCAGAAGACGCCTCGCCCGGTACCGGCGAGGCGTCTGCCGATTCACTCGCCGTTGCGGCGGTTGGGGCGGGACCAGATGAGGCTGTGGCCCTCGCCTTCCTCGTCGGCGAAGAGGTTGGCGTAGATCGGAGCGGTGAAGCTCGGGTCGTC
>NZ_VFWS01000109.1:0-17134 GCF_006443065.1 Mesorhizobium sp. B1-1-5
TCTCCCCTTGTGGGGTGAGAAGCGGTCCGCGTAGCGGACGAAAAGCCAATTGCTTGGCTTTTCGAGCTTCGAACGCCCTGAGCCTGCGAAGGGCGGGGCGGTGGATCGGCGCGTAGCGCCGAGACGGATGAGGGGTGTTCCAGCGGAGTGAGACGCTGGCATTCCCTGGAACACCCCTCATCCGGCCGCTTCGCGGCCCCCTTCTCCCCCAAGGAGAGAAGGGGAAGGCGCGCTCAGCCTTCGATCAACTCCGCCGTCGTCGTCATCCGCACGCCCTGCCCCGCGAAAGCGTCGTTGTGGCGGACGATGATGTCGGGCGCCTTCTCCTCCAGTGAATCCAGCGTCGAGTGCGCGTCGGAGACCACGGTGACGCCGAGACCTTCGGCAAAGGCGCCCTTCACGGTGGCGGCGACGCAGAAATCGGTCTGGGCGCCGATAAGCACAACGTCCTTCGCGCCGTGTCCCGCCACCCATTCAACGAGTTCGGGATTCGAGAAGGCGTTGCCGACTGTCTTGCCGAAGGTCGGTTCGTCGTTGGCCTGACCGAGCAGCGGCCATACCGGCCAACCGGAAGCGCCCGGCGCCAGCGGATCGCCTTCCGGTCCGTCATGGCGGATGAACGCCACCTTGCGGCCGGAACGCCGTGCCCAGTCGATCAGCCGACGGGCACGCTCGGCGATCGTGTCGGCGTCATGGATCGGCGGATCGAACCGACCGTCGAACATGCCGGTCTGCAGGTCGATGACGATCAGCGGCGCGGCGGCGGAGGGGGCTGTGTCTGGCATGGCGCGAAGATAGCGTGGGTGGGGGATGGGTCAAGGACGAGGCAGGAGCCAGCAAGCAACAACTCGCGCGAACCATCTACAATTTTCAGTTGTATTCAGGATTAATCACAACTAAGATGTTCGAGAGATCGGGGGATGACAATGGATGAACAATACACCGTGTTCCTGATCGGAGGAGGCACGGGAGGTGACGAGCAGGCGGTGTTCACGCCGCACGATGTGGGAACCCGATGCAGGCTCACCTGCAGCTATCGCAATAAAGTCATCGCTGCTGAAGAAGACGACTATTTCGAAGCCCTATGCCAAATCCGCAATCAGCTCGAAGTGGAAGGACTACTACCCTTTTGTTATGGCGCGAGCGCCAATGTTTTCCCTGAAGGCACCGTGACAGAGATGAGTCGAGGATTGGTGGTTTGCAAAGTGAAAACGGGCGAGCGTCCCAAGAAGAGCGGCTTAGTCAATATTTTTGACGATGGCTATGATGTGATGCCCGTGTTCGTCTCCATGCAGCAGAAGTTTTGGGATTCGTGGCTCGCCTCCCTGCCCCGATCGCAAGACCCGGAGATAGCGAACTCGACGGACGGTGCAGCTCACTCCCTCTGGCAGGCTCTAACACTTCGCTTTGCCAAGATGTTGAAATCGCTTTTTCCACTGTCAGGGGGAAGATAAGGCGTCTGGCTTTTACGACATCAGCGGCATCGGCCCCTTCAGCGCCTCCGCCAGCGCGTTGCGGAACACCGCGATCGGACGCACCAGCCTTCCCGCCGGCGGGCGGTGCAGCAGCCAGCAGCGCACCTGCGGCTTGAAGCCGGGGCAGTCGACCACCTCGACCGCGTCGCGCCATTGGCTGCCCGACAGCGCGCCCGGCGTGACGACGCCGATGCCGTGGCCGCGCGCCACCAGCGACATTCTCAGATCCGCGCCCTGCGCCTCCACGCCGACATGGAAGGGCAGCCTTGCCGCCTCGAAGCGATGGCGGATGAAGGCGCGGAAGCCGCAGCCGGTTTCGTTGAGCACCCAGGGGTAGCGCGCGAGATCATTAAGTTCGGCCGGCTTCGGCACGCCGAGGTTTGGCGCGGCCACCAGCAGCACTGCCTGCACGCCGAGATCGTCGCCGACGAGCTCCGGCGGCGGCTCCACACCCTCGGCGAGGCAGACCGCGACGGCATCGATCTCGCTGTGCAGCACCTGCTCCACCAGGCGCGGCGACAGGCTGGAGGTGATCTTCAGCGTCAATTGCGGGAACGCCGCGCGAAGACTGTCGAGCGGCTCCGACAGCGCGCTGGTCGAGAGGTAAGGCATAATGCCGAGACGGAACTCCCCCCTCACCTCGCCGGCCGGCGAGACGCCCGACTTCAGATCCTCCAGCGAGCGCAGCACCCGGCGGCCATGCTCATAGGCCTCGCGGCCCGATGCGGTGGGTTTGAGCGGCTTCGACTGGCGGTCGAGCAAAGGCGTCGCCAGCCGCTCCTCGAGATTCTGCACCCGCCGCGTCACGCCGGGTTGGGTGAGGTTGAGCCTGGCCGAGGCGCCGACGATCGAGCCGGTCTCGACGACGGCGACGAAGGCTTCGAGGTCATGGATGTTCATGCGTATCTCGCATAATCATTATCATATCATTTCAATTGTAGCATTATGATCGGCGCGAATAAAGTCCTCGCGAAATATACAAACAGCGAGGCTACCCATGAACGGAACAGAGAACGCCCGGATCGCGACGGCCGAGTTCGCCGATCCGTCGGCGCATGCCGGCGGCGGCACGATCACCCGATCCCAGACGCTGCTGTTCGCCGCTTCGGTCGGCATCATCGTCACCAATCTGTTCGCGCCGCAGACGCTGGTCGGGCTGATCGGCCCGTCGCTAGGCGCCGAGGTATCGGAAAGCGGCTTGGTCTCGATGGCCACGCTGCTCGGCTATGCGGCCGGGCTATTCTTCATGGTGCCGCTGTCCGATCTCCTCGAGAACCGCGTGCTGGTGCTGCGCATGCTGTGCGCGGCCGCGCTCGCGGCGGCGGTCGCGTCATTCGCTCCATCGGCCGCCTCGCTGCTTGCCGTACTGTTCGTGCTTGGGGCGGCCTGTTCCTGCATCCAGGTGCTGGTGCCGGTCGCGGCCTCGATGGCGCCTCCTGGACAGGACGGGCGCGTCATCGGCGACGTGATGAGCGGGCTGATGATCGGCATCCTGCTCTCGCGTCCGATCGCCAGCCTCGTCGCCGACGCCTTCGGCTGGCGAGCCTTCTACGGCATCAGCGCCGCGGCACTTGGGCTGCTCGCCATCCTACTCGGCTTGACATTGCCGAGGCGGAAGCCGCTGGCGCATACGAACTATGCGGGGCTCATAGCCTCGCTGATCGGGCTTCTAGCCCAAGAGCCGGTGCTGCGCCGCCGCGCCTTCACGGCAAGCCTGGTGATGGCGGCTTTCAGCGTGTTCTGGACGGCGGTGGCGCTGCGCCTCTCCGCTCCGCCATTCGATCTCGGCCAGAAAGGTATCGCGCTGTTCGCATTTGTCGGCGCCGGCGGCGCGGCGGCGACGCCGATCTTCGGCCGCGCCGGCGACCGCGGCTTTACGCGCACCGCCACGATCCTCTGCCATCTCGTGCTGATTGCGGCGCTCGGCCTCGCCGCATGGGCCGGGGCGGCCAAAGCCGGGGCATGGCTGCCGCTCATCCTCATGGGCGTCAGCGCCGTGCTGCTCGATATCGGCGTCACCGGCGACCAGACGCTGGGCCGCCGCGCCGTCAACCTGCTGCAGCCAAAGGCACGGGGCCGCATCAACGGGCTGTTCGTCGGCATCTTCTTCATCGGCGGCGCGATCGGCTCGCTGCTTGCCGGCATCGCCTGGACCTGGGGCGGCTGGAACGCGGTGTGCGCGGTTGGAGCGCTGTTCGGGGTGGTGGCGCTGGTGGTGGATTGGACCGAGTAGCTCGATCTTCTCCTCTCCGCTTGTGGGGGAGGAAGCTATCCAATCCCACCCGTCACCCTATACGCCCCGCTGACGCGCCCATCCGGCGACCTCGCAATGGCCGTGACGATGGAGCCATAGGCGCCGCGCCAGACGCTGTGGAAGCCTTGATGGGTCGCGGCCGGCACGATCGCGCGACCGGTGAATCGGTTAGCGCTGCCTTGCATGGAAACCGGCTCGCCGTTGACGTGGACTTTGACCACCGCCGCGTCGCTGACCTCCAGCGCGATCGCGATCTCATCGGTGTCGCCGGAGCGCGTCGTCTCGGCTGTGAGCGCCAGCGTGAGCGGGGCATCGCCAACACGACTTGCCGCGCTCCTGCCCTCGAACACATCATCGGCCAGCGCAGGCGTGCGCGGCGGAACGGTGCGGCGCTTCGTGGCGCGCTCGTAGTCGCCGGCGATCCTCAACAACGCAACGTCGTCATAAGCCTTGCCGGCGAAGGTGAGGCCGACGGGCATGCCGATATCGGCCATGGCGCCCATCGGCACCGTCACGGTCGGGATGCCGAGATGGCGCCAGACGAGATTGCCGTTGGCGACCCAGGTGCCGTTGCGCCAGGCGAGCCGGGCGGAAGCCTCATCGACGTCGGCATCGGCCGGGCCGACATCGGCGACCGCCAGCAGCACCACGGCGTCGAGGCGGTTGGCATCAAGCCAGTCCTCGAAGTCGGCGCGGCGCGTTGCCTCCAGGCCCTTCAGGCCTGCTTCGATGGCGGGAATGTCCGCAAGCGACGCCACCCCGCGCTTCGCTCGCTCGACATACTGCGCCAGATCGAAATCGGCATCGCCATAGCGATCGCGCAACGTGCCCGGCGGTTGCGGGAAGATCTTTGCGCCGTCGACCGAGGCGAGATCGGGGATCGCCGGATCGGCATTGGCGCGCAGGAAATCGTCCCAGGACCAGATGGACAGGTCCCAGATCTCGTATTCGGCGAATTCCGGCGGCACCAGGCCGCGGTCGACCATCGACAGCGCGCCCGCACGGTCGCGTTCGTAATTGGAGACGACAGGGAAATCGACCTCGACCACCTCGGCGCCGGGTGCTTCAAGGTCGCGCGCCGCCTGCCGCCAGAGCTCAAGCACCGAGGCGCGCGTCTCGATCGGGCGCTCCGCGCCATCATCTTTGCCGATATACATTCTCGGCACGCCGAGGCGCTTTCCCTTGAGCGCGCCCTGCACGGCAAGCACTGTGTAGCTCGCCGGCCGCAGCGCCGAGGCTTTCGGGATTTGCACCCAGGGCTGCACGCGCCAGAAATCGCCGCGCGTCTCGGTATCGTCGGCGACGATCACGTCGAGCAGCTCCAGCATGTCGGGGATACTGCGCGTATGCGGCACCACCACATCCATGGTCGGCACCAACGGCCAGTTGCCCCGCACCGAGATCACGCCGCGCGAGGGCGTATAGGCGACCAGAGCGTTGTTGGAGGCCGGCGCGCGGCCGGATGACCAGGTTTCTTCGCCCAGCCCGAAAGCCGCGAAGCTGGCGGCGGTCGCCGTGCCCGAGCCGTTGGACGAGCCGGAGGCGAAGGCGGCGGTGAGAAAATCCTGGTTGTACGGACTCTCGGCCCGGCCATAGACGCCGCGCTGCATGCCGCCATTGGCCATCGGCGGCATGTTGGTGAGGCCGATCAGCACCGCGCCGGCGGCGCGCAGCCGGGCGATGGTGAATGCGTCTTCCGTAGCGACGAGATGCTCGAAGGCCGGCGAGCCGGCGGCCACCGTCAGCCCCTTGACCTTGTAGCTGTCCTTGGCGGTGTAGGGGATGCCGTCGAGCGGCCCGAGCGTCTTGCCCTCGCGGCGGCGCCGGTCGGACGCTTCGGCCTCCTCGAACATCTTCGGGTTGAGGACCGGCACGGCGTTGAGCGCGATGCCGTGGCGATCGTAATGGGCGATGCGCCGCAGATACGCAGCGACCAGCTCGACGCTGGTGACGGTGCCGTCCTCAAGCGCGCGGCGTAGGTCCGCGATCGAGGCTTCGACGAGGTGGAGCATGATGGCGAGCGAATTCCCTTACAGAAGCTGCGTTCCGTCACCCCTCTGCCCTGCCGGGCATCTCCCTCGCAAGGGGAGATCGATGTCGCCATCGCTTTCGCCAATCGCTGACGCTGCAGAGAGGGCGCCGTCGCAGGAACTGCCAATCTTCCTCCTTGCGGGAAATGGCTGGCAGGCCAGAGGGGGCCCAAGCGCAAAGTTGGGAGAACTCGCCTAAACCCCCAGCACGCCCTTCACCCGCTCGCGCGTGTAGGGCAGATCGTAAATCCGCTTCCCCGTGGCATCCCGGAACGCATTGGCGATGGCGCCTGCGGTTGGGCCCTGGGCGGCTTCGGCGACACCGAGATAGGGCGTGCCTGGATTGTCGACGACCTGCACCTCGATGCTGTCGGGCACCGCGCTGAAGCGCAGGATCGGATAGGTCGACCAGTCCGGACTCAAGATGCGCGTGCGGTCGAAATGCACCGCCTCGTAAAGCGTCCAGCTCATCGATTGCAATATGCCGCCCTCGGTCTGGTTGACGATCGAATCCGGGGCGACGGCCTCGCCGCAATCGACCGCCGCGACAGCGCGCGACACCTTGATCGCGCCGCTGTCGCTGTCGACATCGGCTTCGAGCGCGACGGCCAGATACGCGGCGTGGTTCTTGTACTTGGCGAAGGCGAAGCCCCTGCCCTGGCCCGCCGGCAAAGCATCCTTCGACCAGCCGAACTTTTCGGCCGCGACCTCGATCACCTTCCTGGCGCGGGGGTCTTTCAGATGGCGAAGGCGGTATTCGACCGGATCGGCGTTCGCCGCCAGCGCCAGTTCGTCCATGAAGCTTTCGATGGAGAACACGTTGCAATAGGCCCCTAAGCCGCGCAGCGAGGAAACGCGCACCGGCATGTCGGCGATGAAATGCCAGTTCACGCGCTGGTTGGGCACGTCGTAGAGCGGGATCGCGTTGCGGTCGCCATTGCCGAGCGGCGATATCTGCAGCTTCGCGGGATCCGGTGGGAAATGCCGGTCCATCAGGCGGCCGGCGATCAGCGATCCGGCCGAGCCCGGCCGTGTGCCGTGACTGTTGCTCCACAGGTCGTAGTGCCAACTGACGATGTTGCCGTTCTGGTCGAGTGTGGCGCTCGCTCTGGTCAGCATCGCCGGTCCGTATGGCTCCCACAGATGCTCCTGGTCGCGCATCCACTGCACGCGCACCGGCTTGCCCGGCACTTTCTGCGCAATCAGCGCGGCGTCGGCCGCCGCATCGTCGGCGCCGTTGTGGCCGTAGCAGCCGGAACCTTCGGTATGAATGCAGCGCACCTTTTCCTCCGGCACGCCGAGCATCTGAGCAATCGCCTTGCGGTCGGGATAGACGCCCTGCGTGTGCGTCCACACCGTCGTCAGGCCGTTGTCGACCATGGCCACCGCGCTCGACGGGCCGATCGAACCGTGCATCTGGTAGGCGCGAATGAACTGCGCCTCGAGCGTCCGGGCGCCCGGCACGCTATCGGCGCCGACCGAGGTCACGGCGCCGACCTCCGATACGGATTTTTCGAGGAAGGCCGGCAGGTCGTACTGGTCGGGAAGCGCCGGCTGCTCCTGCCACTTGGCGACGCCGGCCATGGCGCGCATGGCCCTCACCGCCTGGAATTCCTGCTCGGCGACCACGGCCAGGAAATCGCCTTCGCGCACCACCGCGATGACGCCGGGCATCGCCTTGACGGCCGCATCGGCGAAGTCGGTGAGCCTGGCGTTATAGCTCGGCGGACGCACGACGCGGGCATGCACCATGCCGGGCGGCCGCATGTCCTGCACATAGACTTCCCCGCCGGTGACCTTGGCCGGGATGTCCACCCGCGCAAAGGGCTTGCCGATCGCGTGGTAAGCGGCGGGCGGCTTGAGCTTGGTGTCGGCCGCCGCATCGACATGCAGGAAGTCGGCCGAGACCAGTTCGCCATAGCTGGCCTTGGCGCCGTTCGGGCCGACGATCGCGCCTGCCTGCGTCTTGAGCGCCTCGACCGGCGCGCCGAGCTTTTCGCTGGCCTTGGCGATCAGGATCTGGCGCACCTGCGCCGAGGCGTAGCGGATGGCGGTGCCTGAGTTCTGGATCGTCTGGCTGCCGGCTGTGTAGCCTTCGTTCGGCGTCAGCGCGGTGTCGGCGGTGACCAGCTTGATCGCGGCCGGCTCGACCTCCAGTTCCTCGGCCGCGATCTGGCGCAGCGACGTCTTGGTGCCCTGGCCAAGCTCGGCCTTGCCGGTGAAGACGGTGATCGAACCGTCGGCGTCGATGCGGATCCAGGCGTCGAGCGAGGGCGTATCGGCCAGGCTGCCGGGTCGTTTCGGCTTAGCCGCCTGGCCGCCGGGCGCGGTCGGCACCTCGCCCTCCTGCGCTTCGGCGCGGATCGCGAAGGAGACGACCAGCGCGCCGGCTCCGGCCAGGAAGCCGCGGCGGGTGACATCGGGAAGCGGGTTCGGTGCGTTCATCATCCCCTCCCCGTGGCGGCGGCCGGCGCCATGTTGCCGGCGGACTTGCCCTGCATCAGGTCGCGGGCGCGAGCCACGGCCCGAAGGATGCGCATATGCGTGCCGCAGCGACAGAGGTTGGGCTCCAGCGCCTGCCTGATGTCGGCGTCGGCGGCATCGGGCTTTGCCTCGAGCAGCGCCTGCGCCCGCATCATCATGCCGGCAATGCAATAGCCGCATTGCGCCGCCTGTTGTTCGATGAACGCTTTTTGCATCGGGCCGGGATCGTCGATGGTGCCAAGGCCCTCGACCGTCTTGATCTCGCGCCCCTCGACCAGCATGGCCGGCGTCAGGCAGGAAAAGACCGCCTTGCCGTCGACCATCACCGTGCAGGCGCCGCACTGGCCGAGGCCGCAGCCGAACTTGGCGCCGTTGAGCTTCAGATCGTTGCGCAGCACATAGAGCAGCGGCGTTGCCGGATCGGCGTCGACGTCATGTGACGTGCCGTTGACGTTGAGCTTAACCATCAGTCCTTGGCTCCCACATTGTCCGGGCTGCGCTCGATGCCGTCCGAAGGCCGGACGCTGACCCGGTATTTGCCGCTCCTGGTGTCGGCGGTCTTCGCCTTCGTGTCCGACCATGCCGGCTTCTGTGCATAGGCCTCACGCAGATAGCCGAGCAGGTCCGCCACCTGATCGTCGGTCAGCGTCGCGGCGAAGCCGGGCATGATCGGGCTCTCCCGGCCGCTCGCCGCCGGCAGGCCAAAGAGCACGACGTTGATTGCATTTTGCGGATCGCGCGCGGCGATCGTGCTGGAGAGATGGAAATCGATGCCGCCGAAAGGCTGCGGGCGGCTGCCGTCATGGCAGGTGGCGCAGGCCGCCTGGTAGATCGCGCCGCCGCGGCTTGTCGGACTGCCGGTTGTGGCGCTGGCCGGTATCGGCGTGCCGCCCTGGTCGATCGAGAGCTTCTTGCGGATGTCTTCGGCTGCCGCCGCGCGCTCCGGCGTCGGCTCGCCCATACGCGAGCTCAGGTAAGTGGCGATGGCGCTGATATCGGAATCGGACAGACGACCGAGATTGCCGGTGACCTCGGCCATCGGTCCGTTGGCCACGCCGTGATCGGCATGCCAGCCCTGGCGCAGATAAGCAAAGAGGCTGTCATGCGTCCACGGGATCGGGGCCGAGGACGATGCGTCGAGCGCGAAGGCGTCCCAGCCCTCCGCTTCGCCGCCTGCCAGATGCGCGCCTTTCCGCTCGGCACCCAGGGCATTGCGCGGCGTATGGCAGGCGCCGCAATGGCCAAGCCCTTCGACGAGATAGGCGCCGCGGTTCCATTCGGCGCTCTGCGCGGCATCCTCGCGATAGGCGCCCTTGTCGAAGAAGAGCAGCTTCCAGCCCGCCAGCACGAAACGCAGGTTGAGCGGGAACGGCAGCTCATTGGCGGGAGGCCGGTTCTCCACGGCATGCCGCGTCATCAGATAGGCGTAGAGCGCCTTGTTGTCCTCGTCGGAGACCAGAGTGAAATGGTCGAACGGGAAGGCAGGATAAAGGTGATCGCCGTCGCGCTCGACGCCTTCCCGCATCGCCCGGCTGAAGGCAGCTTCCGACCAGCGGCCGATACCGGTCTTGGTGTCCGGCGTGATGTTGGTGGAATAGATGGTGCCGAATGGCGTCGGCACCGCCAGCCCGCCGGCAAAGGACTTTCCGCCGGGCTTGGTATGGCAGGCCGTGCAGTTGCCGACCGAAGCGAGCACCGCCCCCTTCTCGATCAGCGCCTGATCGAAGGCGGCGCGCTGCGGCGGTTCGATCGGGTCGATCGCCGGCTTCCAGGCATAGGCGGTAAAGCCCGCCAGGCAGACGACAACAAGAATGAGAACGCCGATCCAGAAGCGTTTCAAGGAAGGGCTCCTTGCGCAGGGCGCCGCAGCAGCCCGGGACATCCAGCCGGCTATGCGCCATCGGATGAACTAGGCAGGAGCTGCGCGCCGTCAATTGGCGAAGGCGCGGAAGCCGCTGATCTTTTCCCCGGAGAGATTGTCTGTCACGCGGGCCTTCGCCAATCGCCTAAGCCATTCCGGCGCCCCGGCACTCACCCTAGTTCCACCCAGACCGGCGCGTGATCGCTGGGGTTTTCCCCTCCCCGGACCTCGCGGTCGATGCCTGCCCCTTTCAGTTTTCGAGCGAGCTTTTTCGATAACAAGATGTGGTCGAGCCTCAGGCCGGCATCGCGCGGCCAGCGGTTCCGGCGATAGTCCCAGAAAGTGTAGAGCCTCTCCTCCTTGGGGAAGATCTTTCGCAGCGCGTCTGTCCAGCCCTGCGCGATCAGCGCGGCGAAGGCGGCGCGGCTTTCAGGCTGCACCAGCGCGTTGTCGTCATAGGAGCGGGTCTCATAGATGTCGCGCGGCTCGGGCACGATGTTGAAGTCGCCGGCGAGCGCCACCGGCAGGCCGGTGTCGAGGAGCTCACCCGCATGCGCGGCGAAGCGCTCGTGCCAGGCGAGCTTGTAGTCGAATTTCGGCCCAGGCCGCGGATTGCCGTTGGGTGCATAGAGGCAGGCGATGACGACGCCGTCGACCGCTGCCTCGATGTAGCGGGCCTGGCGGTCGGCATGGTCGCCGGGCAGGGCATCGCGCGTCAGCACAGGCTCGGCGCCACGCGCGAGGATCGCGACGCCGTTCCAGGTCGGCTCGCCCTTCCACACCGCGCCATAGCCGGCGTTGGCGAGCCGGGTCAGCGGAAACTGCGTGTCGCGGGATTTCAGCTCCTGCAGGCAGACGACGTCGGGCTTTGCCTTGTCGAGCCAAGCGAGCAGGTTTTCCAGCCGGCTGTTGATGTTGTTGATGTTGAAGGTGGCGAGTTTCATTTACCGAAAAGCGCCCCTCGCTTCGTCATTCTCGGGCTTGACCCGAGGATCCATTCCGTGGCCGTCGCCGCGGAACGCGGCGGGGCAGAATTCTGAACCGTTGCAACGCCTTAGCGTCACGGCATGGATTCCAGGGTCTGCGCGCGTCGCTCCGCTCCTTGCTTCGCCCTAGAATGACGACGCCGATGGCTGCGCCAGCCTGGCTTTTATAGTCTCCGCCACCGTCTTCAGATGATCGCCCGCCGTAAAACCCGAGATCGCCTTGCGCGGTTTCAAATCATGGTCGCCGTCCTCCAGCCAGATCACCTCAATGGCAGGAGAAAGGCCGTAGGTTGCAACTTCTTCCTTGGTGCCGAACTCGTCGCGCGTGCCCTGGAAGATCAGCGTCGGCGTCTTCAGGTCGGCGAGATGCTTTGTCCGCAACTGCTCAGGCTTGCCCGGCGGATGGAAGGGATAGCCGAGACAGACCAGGCCGGCGATCTCGCCCTTGGCGAACATCGCGTCGGCGACCATCGAGGCGACGCGGCCGCCCATCGACTTGCCGCCTATGATCAGCTTTCCGGTCACGCCCTTGGCGCGCAGATCGGCGATTGCCTTCACATATTCCGGGTTCACCGTCTCGGCGCGCGGCGGCGGCTTGCGATGGCCGTAGCGGCGGGCGGCCATATAGTGGAACTCGAAGCGTGCGACCTGAAAGCCGGCGGCGGCGAGCGCCTTGGCGGTGGCGGTCATGGAAGGCGAATCCATCGGCGCGCCGGCGCCGTGGGCGAGCAGGATGGTGACGGGGGCGGTGTCGAAGCCGTCGAAGAGGAAGTGGGTCATGGGTGCGCCAACCTCACCTTCTCCCCTTGCTATGGGAGAAGGTGGCCGAGCGAAGCTCGGACGGATGAGGGGTGCTCCAGCTTGGCGGCCACGCCTATCAATATCCTTACTTGCGACAAGGTCACCAGCGCCTCATTCCTTCCAGCACCCCTCATCCGTCTCGGCGCTACGCGCCGATCCACCTTCTCCCACAAGGGGGAGAAGGAAGAGGCGCTCACCCCGCCGTCCGCGCCATATGCAGATCCACGAACTGTATGCCCTTCTGCGCAGTCCGCGCCCATTCGGACACCGCATCCAGCTCCAGATATCGCACCCACAGCCGGCGAGCCTCGGCCAGATTGCCCGCATCGAACTCCAGGCGCGCGAGGTTGAACACCGGATCGGCATAGGTCTTGTCGAGCGCAACTGCCTTCTGGAGGTGCCTTCGCGCCGAAGCAACCTTGCCCTTATCGCTCATCAGGCCGGCGAGGTTGAACCAGGCTTCCACAAAACCCGGGTCGAGCTTTATCGCGCGGGCATAGTCGTGTGCGGCCTCCGCCATGCGCCCGGCGCCGCGCAGGCAGTTGGCACGGTTGAAGGCGGCAATCGCATCCTTGGGATCGATCGCCAGGCAACGCTGGTAGAGCGCGGCCGCATCGTCGTGGCGCCCTTCCTCTTCCGCCATCTCGGCCTCGGCGAACAATTCCTCCAGCGTGTCATCCTCGGGTGAACCGAGGTCGAACAAAAGCTGGCCGTCGAGCTCGCTCCTGCCTTCGTCGAGATAGATCGCATCCGGGCGGCCATGCAGCGAGCCGAGATTGAGCGACTTGGCGGTGAGCGAGGCGACCGGGCCGGAGCGATGCACGGAGCGCGCTATCGCGCCCCAAGTGGCGCCGCTGGCGATCAGCCCGGCATATTTGCGCGCGAGGATCAGGTCGCGGAAGGAATAGGGTTCACCGTCATGCTCGAACGCGTCGAACAGCGACAGCAGGTCGAGTTCGTCGCCGGCGAGTCGCGACTGGTCGATCATCGACTGCCTGGGGAGCGATGAGGCGTCGGGCGCCTTCATCAGCCCAAGCAGGCGCAGGAAACCGCTCTCGCTGATCAGCGCGCGGCCGGCTTCGCGCTCGACCTTCACGCGGCGCTCGATCTCGGCATCGCCGGATTTCGCCGCCTTGGCGAGAAGCGTGCGACCAAACACGACATGAGTGGTCCGGCGGGTGACGCCGCGCCTCAGCTCCGCATGGCGGCGCTCGACCTCGCGGGCAGCGAGGCGCAACGGAAAGGCGGCCAGCGCGCCGATGACGCCGAAGACGGCGCCGGGAACGATCACTGGCCCTGCATTTCCCGTCACTTCTTGCTCTTGCCGACAGCCTTCAACAGGTTCGCCTTCAGCGGGTTCTCAGCCGCGCCGCCGGCAGCCGCCTTCTTGGCGGGCTTGGCCGGCGCTTCCTCGGCCTTGCTCTTCGACCTGGCCGGGGGTTTCGCCTGCTGCGAGAGGCTCGCCTTCAGCGCATCCATCAGGTTGATGACGTTGCCACGCTCGGGCGCGGCCGCGATGATCGGCTTGTGGCCCTTCAGCTTCTCGCGGATCATCGCCATCAGCGCCACCTCATAGCGATCCTCATAATTCTTCGGATCGAAATGGGTCTGCTTCTGCTTGATCAGCGCCTCGGCCAGCTGCAGCATTTCGGGATCCGGCTTGGCATCCGGGATGTTTCCGAAATATTCAGCTGTGCCACGCACTTCGTTGGGATTCCTCAAGGTGCAGACGAACATGCCGTTCTCGCGCGCGCCGATCGTCACCACGCGTTCGCGGCTGGAGAGCACCAGGCGCGCGATGGCTAGCTTGCCGGACTTGCGCATCGCCTCCCGAAGCACCGCGAAGGTCTCCTCCGCCATGGCGCCGTCGGGCGCCAGATAATAAGGCGAGTCCTGGTAGATGACGTCGACCTCGTCCTCGTTGACGAAGGCCTCGATGTTCATCGTGTGGTTGGATTCGATCCTGACCGCATCGAGATCGGCGTCATCGATGATGATGTACTGCTTGTCCTCATATTCGTAGCCGCGCACCAGGTCCGAGCGCTCGACAAGGCCGAGCTCGGGATCGACCGGCTTCATGTTGATGCGGTTGTGCGTCTTCTTGTGCAGCTGATTGAACGAAATGCGCTCGCTCGCGCTGGTGGCCGGATAGAGCCGGACCGGACAGCTGACGAGGCTGAGCTTGAGATAACCTTTCCAACTTGCCCTGGGCGCCATGATGAACTCCTACGCGGCCATGCACTGACACTATGTTTGGAGCATGGTCTTGTCCAAAACCGGTTCCGGCTTTTTTAGGACCATGCTCTTTGCAGCGCTTCGTCCGTAGGACGATCAGCGCCGTGGAAATCCTACACCGACCCCCGATTGTACTGCCGAATTCCTGACGAAGTGTTTTCTGGGGCGGTTGGCGCGGAGAATAGTTCAAATTGTAGCAAGCGTCGATGGAGATGGCATTGAGATGATGGCGGGACAGCGCCCCCCTCTGTCCTGCCGGACATCTCCCCCACAAGGGGGGAGATCAGATGTCACGCCGGCTTTCGCCAATCTCCAACGTCGCAAAGAGAGCGCCAGCGGCGAGGTTGCTGATCTCCCCCCTTGTGGGGGAGATGCCCGGCAGGGCAGAGGGGGGCGCGAAGGAACGCGGCGCTCGCCGTTATCCTACCTTGTCAAACACAGGCAAATCCCTTGCCGCCTCGTCGATCTCTGCCCAGGGATCGCCAGATGTCTCCAACAGCCCCGGCAGCGAGGCGTAGTTCAGATCCTCCGGCGCGTCGATCGTCTCCAGGTCGGTCCAACTCACCGGCGTCGAGGCCGGCAGATTGGTGCGGGCGCGCAGCGAATAGGGCGCGGCGGAGGTGTGGCCGCGGGCGTTACGGTGGAAGTCGATGAAGATGCGCTTCTTGCGGTTTTCCTTGCCCATCGTGGTGGTGAAGGTGTCGGGCGCGCTTGCCGCCAGCAAAGTCGAAATCGCGCTCGAAGCCTGGTGCAGCTTCTTCCAGTTCTGCTTGCGCGTCACAGGCACGGTGATGTGGATGCCCTTGCCGCCGGAGGTTTTGGCGAATGGCTCCAGTCCCAGGCTCTCCAGCCCGCCCTTGATGTGGACCGCGGCTTCAACCACCTCGCGCCAGGAAATCCCCTCGCCCGGGTCGAGGTCGAACACGATCTGGTCGGGCCTGTCGAGTTTTGACCGGTGCGTGCCCCAGGTGTGGAATTCCACCACGCCGAACTGCGCCAGTGCCAGATAGCCCTTGGCGTCCTCGACCGAGAGATAGGTTTTTGTCTCGCCTTCCGAATTGATCGATTCGAACACGGCAACCGAAGGCGGCATGCCAGTGAAGGCGTGGCGCTGGAAGAAGCAGTCCTGCGGCTTGCCGGTCGGGCAGCGCACCAGCGACACCGGCCGGCCGATGATATGCGGCAGCATGAAATCGCCGACCAGCGCGTAATAGACGGCGATGTCGAGTTTTGTAGGCCCGGTCCTACCGAACAGCCGCCGCTCCGGATTGGTGACCCAGATGGTGGCGAGGTCGGATTCGGCGATCAGCCGTTTGCGCTTGACCGGCACCGGCGTGGTCAGCCCGCCGATATCGCGCAACCCGCGGAAGACGCCGTGCCGGATCGCGTTGTCGGCGGTGCGGTTCGAATAGCGGACGCGTGCCGACAGCAGCGGCTTCACCCAATGCATCTCGCGCATGATCTCGCGCGGCACGCCTTCGGGCGGCGTCGCGCCGGCGGTCAGCCGCTCCAGGCGGGCGAGCAGGTCCGTCGCCATGTCTGCGTCGAAACCGGTGCCGACCTTGCCGCGATAGTGCAGCTCACCATTTTCGAACTCAGCCATGCCGAGCGCCGCCAGCCCTTCCGCCTGGTCGGAGACGGTATAGCCGGCGATGACGAAATCGTCCGTCTTCTGCGCCTTGGCCTTGGTCCAGTTCTTGGTGCGGCCGCTCTGGTAGATTGCGTCGGCGCGCTTGGACACGACACCTTCCAGCCCAAGGTCCGAAGCCTGATCGTACAGGCCCTGGCCGTCGCCCTCGACATGGTCGCTGTACTGGATGGCGGAATTGGCGGGCTGACCGGCGAGCAGTTGGGCGAGCAGGGCTTTGCGCTTCTGCAGCGGCACCTTGCGCAGATCCCAGCCGTCGAGATGGAGCAGGTCGAAGGCGTAGAAATGCAATTTGGAGCCGGCGCCCTCGGCCAGCGCGTCCTGCAGCAGCGCGAAGCGCGAGATGCCCTTGTCGTCGAGCACCATGATCTCGCCGTCGATGATCGCTTGGGCGATCGGCAGCCGCGAAAAGGCCTGCGGCAGATCGCCATAGCGTTTTGTCCAGTCGATGCCGCCGCGGGTGATCAACCGCACCTCGCCGCCCACGACATGCGCCATGGTGCGGTAGCCGTCGAACTTTATCTCGTGCAGCCAGAGCTCGCCCGTGTCCTCGGCAACGCTCGTGCCGCCCGGCGGCTTCGGCACCTGGCTGGCGAGTTGCGGCTCGATACGGGCGGGTGGCTCGGCCCTAATCGCCCCGGGCAGCAGGCCCGGTTTGAGCGAGCCGACTTTCGGCGGCAGGCGCTCGCGCTTCCTCGGCGGCGCCGCCAGTTCCTCGATGCGGCGGCCGCTCTTCACGCTTTCCGGGCGCGCCTCGAGAATGTCGAGCTTTGTATCGGAGGCGAGGTCGCGCTCTTTGAAGAGCAGCCAGTTCTTCTTGTGCTCATCCTCGCCGGGCTTCGGCTTCAGCCGGGTCAGCATCCAGCCGCCATTGAGTTTTTGCCCTGCCAGCCGGAACTTGAACGCGCCGGTCCTGAGGCTTTTCTCGACATCCTCCATCGGCGCCCACGTACCGGTGTCCCAGACGATCATCGGCCCGCCGCCATATTCGCCCTCGGGGATAACGCCCTCGAAATCGATATATTCGATCGGATGGTCCTCGGTTTCGACGGCGAGACGCTTGTCGGCCGGGTTGAGCGAGGGCCCGCGCGGCACCGCCCAGCTTTTGAGCACGCCGCCGACTTCCAGGCGCAGATCGTAATGGTCGGCGGTGGCGTGGTGCTTGTGAACGACGAAGCGGTTGGAGCCGTCGGCGGAAAGGCTGCCAGCCGGTTCGGGGGTGCGGGAGAATTCGCGCTTGGCGCGGTAGGGTTTGAGGTTGGCGGGCATGAGTCAGACGCCGAAGGGCGGAATGGAATGCGGCGAAGGCCGAGTTCCTTCGCGCCCCCCTCTGTCCTGCCGGACATCTCCCCAACGAGGG
>NZ_VFWS01000011.1:0-91277 GCF_006443065.1 Mesorhizobium sp. B1-1-5
TTGCAGTTCTACGACGACGGCCCGAAGGTGACGGCGGTTGCCGGCGCGAGTGCGACGCTGTCGGTTGACGAGACGGCGGGCGCGCAGGTGGGCGACCATGATGTTGCCGGCGGTGTGTCGCAAAGCGCGGCGGTGAGCATCGCAGGTCTGTTCAATCCGGTGGTGTATGGCGCAGACGGGAACGGTGGGACGACGTATGCGCTGACGCATTCGGACGGAACGGCGTTCGGAACGACGGCTGGGACGGGTACGGCGACGGGGCTTCACGCGACCTCGGCGCCGGGGACGGAGATCTATCTGTTCCTGAACGGGTCGACGATCGAGGGCCATGTCGGCAACGACCCTGCAGGGGCGCTGGCGTTCACGGTTTCGATCAGCGGCACGAACGCCACGCTGACGCAGATCCTGGCGCTGGATCATCCGAATGTCGGGAACCCGAACGACCTGCTGACGCTGTCGGACAAGGTGTATGTGACGGCGACGGCGACGGATGGCGATCTGGACACGGCGTCGGCGACGTCGGCAAGCGGGTTGGCGTTGCAGTTCTACGACGACGGCCCCCAGTTTGGAACTGTGACCAACGCCTATGTTTCAAACGAAGTCGGGGATCTAAAGGGCGTCTTACAGTACGATACGGGAGCAGATGGCCTCGGATCGCTGACAATTTCCGGCATCACAAGCTTGCCAACAGACTGGACAACCAGTGCTGCCGGAGGCTCCTCGGTCAACATCTTCGCTCCCGACGGGACGCAGATCTTTACCGTGCAACTCCATCTCGATGGCACCTACGATGTCATCCAGTCGGCGGTGCGGCCTGGAACGTCGACAACGATTGATCTGGCTACCAGCATCGCGAATTCACCGACCGGAAATTATGACTTCGGCGTAGTGCAACTGACTGCCTTGACGGATGATACCGGGTCGGCGGCTACAGCTAACTTCAATGCGTATACGGACAATTCAGAGCCCGGCGGCCATGCATTCGGACTTGGAAATCCGACCTTCGACGTTAGCGACAGTTTCAAGATGGATTTTCCTAGCGCGTTGTCCAATTTCAGCCTGAAGATTGCCGATGTTGACAATAAAGGCGTGATAAGCGTTACAGTATCCGATGGTATAACAAGCGCTACAATACTTAAAACCATCGATTCAACGACCGCCTACCTTACTATCACGCAAAGCGACCTCACGGCCCACGGCTTAACAAGTATTACATCTGCGACACTGACGGGAGTTGATGAACCAGGTAAAACCAACGACATCAAGGTGTCGTTCTCGACGTTGTCCTACTCGGAATCCCATCCTGCTGGCGACATGCATTTCACTGTCAACGTGAGCGGCAAAGACGGGGACAATGATGCTGTCAGTACCAGCTTCGACGTCACCTCGGTTGGCGGAGCTACGCCGAACGACCACTTTGTCGGCACTGCGGCAAACGATGTTTTCCACGGCGGGAGCGGCACCGACCAATTTGATGGCGCCGGAGGGACACTGAATATTGTCGACTATTCGGGCAGCCATGACGCTATCTCGATCCATCTCGCCGACAACGGGTCCGCATCGGGCGCACCGGTAGACTTAAACAATCCGGCGCCGGGCAGTATCGGCGGCGGCGACGCGGCTGGTGACACGCTCACAAATATCCAAGGGCTGATCGGCGGCTCTGGCGACGATCATCTGTACGGCAACTCCGGAGACAATTATCTCTCAGGTGGAGCCGGTAACGACACCCTTGTTGGCGGGGCGGGCAACGACCTGCTTGTCGGCGGCGCAGGGGCAGACACACTAACTGGCGGGATCGGCGCCGATACTTTCAAGCTCGATCACCTCGAGCTGAGTATCAACGATCTGATCACCGACTATAACAGCGCGGACGGTGACAAGATCGATTTGACCGCACTGTTTGAGACGGCACCAGCCGGCAACATCAGCGACTATGTCCATTACACCAACGGCACGTTGAGCGTCGATGCCGATGGCACGACCGGTGGTGCCAATTTCGTGAGTGTGGCTCAACTCACAAATCCACCCGCCACCATCAACATTCTCTATGACGACAACGCACATGTGCAGCACACGGCCACCATTTAGCACTTATGCGCCACCACGCTTCCATGCTAAACATCAGCAACGCGTGAATTCGCAATTCGGAGAGGGGCTTACATGAGACATTCCGTAAGATTGCTGGCATCAGTCGCGGCGTTGCTGGTGGCCGGGTCGACGGGTTTTGCCGCCGATATCATCGGCGAGCCGGCGGTGAATTATTGCCGCACGGTGGGCACATCGGATCTGGTGCTGACCGACAACATGGTCGAGCTCAAGGACCATGTGGTGAAGCTGATGGACGAATCGGTCGCCGTCGCCAACAGCCCGGAATGGATCAACTCGTCGCGCCCCGCCTTCGTCTGGGCCTCGGAGGCCAAGGTCGCCTGCGGCATGGCCTATGGCTACCTCAAGACGAACTACAAGGACGAAGACACGCTCAACAAATGCGAGTGCTTCCACGACCGCATGGTCGAGTACATGCACTGAGCTGACGGGCAAACGGACGCCGGCTGGCTGCGATGGTGGCCGACGGAGAACCGGCGAAGGCGGTCGCGCTGGGCCGGTCCGGCGTTTCACCGAAACGGCGAAACGGTCCATCTCTTTGTCTTGACGCAATGCCGAACGGAAGACCGCTGCGCAGTTTTCCTGGAATTGCCCTGGCGGTCGCCTTGCTTGGCCTGGGGCAAACACCTGTCCACGCCAACTGGCTGGAACGACCGCAGCCGCAGCGGACGCAGCCCGTGCGCTGCGACGCGGCGCCCGAGCGGACGCGCGCGACATTCAAGGCATTCGCCACCTGCCAGGCCTCCCTCTACGGCCTCGAGCCGGTGCTGGCGCATGCGGTGATGGAGATCGAAAGCGGCTTCGATCCCGGCGTGCGCGGCGCCGACGGCGAGGTCGGGCTGATGCAGGTCATGCCGGCAACGGCGCGGATGCTCGGCTTTCGCGGCTCGCTCGACGAGCTTGGCGAGCCGGCCACCAACATCGCGCTCGGCGTCAGATATCTGGCGCAGGCAAACAGGCTCGCCGCGGGCGATCTTTGCACCACCGTGATGAAATACCGCGCCGGGCACGGGGAGACCCGCTTCTCGGTCCGTTCGGTCGACTACTGCCGGCGCGCACGCGCAATCCTGGCACGGGAAGGGCTCGACGCGGCCGGGCCGCTGCCGGTGGCGACGATCGGCTTCTCCGACGTCTGGACGATCGGATTCTCCGACGTCTCGACGATCGGGTTCTCCGACGCTTCCCAAGACGGCGCCGTTACCGGCCAGGAGAAACGCGTCTGCGTGCGCCGATCGTTCGTGCCGGGGCCGCGCTACATGAAATGCGCCGACTATCGCAGCCCGGCGCAGGCGAGGACGATCCAGGCGCTGAGAGCGCGGCTGTTCGACGGCTGAAGCCATGACGCAAGAATTGCGGGACGGCCGGGCAGGCAAACGTTAAGAGAAGTGAAGGCAGACCGGGACGAATACTGGCGGCAGATGGGATGGAAGCATCAAATGAAATGTGAGCGGCACGATCCGCGTCTGTTGGCTCTCGCTCTCGGGCTCGTCGCGACGCTGTGCGCATGCCAGTCCAAGAGCGGCGCGTCTGACGTGCTCGATCCGTCGGCGGTCGCTGCACCCGCCGGCCAGGCGGGCGCGCCCGCGGCGCCTGCCCAGCAGGCAAGCGGCCAGACCTTGGGTAGTCCGGCCTTGGCCAGCGCGACCTCGGCCGGCCCGGCCTCGGCCGCCGCCGCCAAGGCCCAGCTGACGCTCGGCACGGGGCCGACCAAGGTGGCCATGCTGCTGCCGCTTTCGGCGCCCGGGAGCACGGGCGAGAACGGCCGGAAAATGTATGACGGCGCGCGGCTGGCGATGGCCGATCTCGGCGACAAGCTTCTGACGCTGACGATCGAGGATACGCGCGGCGACAGCGGCTACGCCAAGGACCTCGCGGTGAAGGCGATCACGTCCGGCCCGGTCAAGGTCGTCATCGGGCCGTCCGAGCTTGCGGCCGCGCAGCACCTTGCCAAGCTCTCCGGCTCCAAGCGGCCGCCGGTGCTGGCGCTGGCCGACAATTTCGCCGGCGGCCCCGGCGTCTATTCCGTGCGGCTCGGCGAAGCCGATAGCGCTGCGGCGGGCGCGGCGGCGGTCGCCGCCAAGGGCGCCAGGAAATTCGTGCTGCTGGTGCCTTCGGGCGCGGACTCAAGCCCGATTGAATCCCGGGTGGCCAACGCGCTCAGCATCTATGGCGCCACGCTTGCGGTGACGCTGCCCTATTCGGCGAGCGACGGCGGCGCCAAGGTGGTGTCCGACATGGGCTCGCTGGTCGAGGCGCCCGACGCCGTGGTCGTCGCCTGCGGCGACGGCAGCCCTATCGCCGTGCTCGCGGCGCTGAAGGCCAAAAGCATTCCGGGCAAGGCGGTGACGCTGATCGGCACCGACCGCTGGCTCGAGCGCCCGATGGATCCGCTCTACGAAGGCGCCTATATCGCGACGCTCGACCAGAGCGAGACCGGCCCGATCGCCGACCGCTTCAAGGCCACCTACAACTACCAGCCGGACGTCAACGTGGCCTATGCCTACGACGTGGTGGCGCTGAGCGCGGGCATCGCCAGCTCCGCCGGCCCCGACGGCTTCAGCAAGCAGGTGCTGGAAAACACCAGCGGCTTCCGCGGCTCGACCGGCCTGTTCCGCTTCCGCGCCGACGGCTCGAGCCAAAGGTCGATGCCGTTCTTCAGGGTGGAGAAGGGTAAGCTTAAGCTGATGGAGAAGTCGACGTCGGGGTTTTAGGGGGCGGAGACGTCTGATGTTAGCTGTGCATTTGCAGCGGCGAGTCGTGGCTGATATCCCGCGATAAATTTCACGGCAAGAATAGAGACTAACCCCACGATCGTGCCTGCAATCACATCAATGAGGTGATGCCCGCCTTCTGGAAGCGTGCTGATGATCATTATCCCATTCAGGCAAGCTACGGGCCAGAAGAGCCACCGATAGTCGCGAAGCGCGTAGACGACCAAAATGCCTAGTGCGGTGTGAAAGGACGGGAAAGTAACGAGGCCCTCGGCTCTTGTAACCAAGAGATGAAACGGCTCTCCCGATCGGAGCTTCATCAGTTCAGTGAAATGCCACATTCCCGCTCGGGCCGTGAAATTGCTGAACTCGATTGGACCTGGCTGGAAATATGCGTAGGCTCCAGCCGCCGGTACAAACAACATTAGCGTGGCGGTCAGCGCCGACGAGACTGCCAGCAAGGCAGTGAACTCGGTGAGGCGAGGACGTCTTGCGAAAGCCAGCAAAAGGATCAGGAGCGGAAGCTGCCGCCCCAATGCATGATAGGCGAAAACGAGCGTCTCGGCGACTAGCGGCTGCTTGTTCGTAAACGAGAGAAAGGCTCGCCAGTCAAACCCGATCGCCGCGTCAAATGCTGCGAGCGTTTGATCCATCAATGGCCTGTCGGTTGCGGACGCCAGATACATGAACCAGACTGATGCAAACGTCAGCGGGACGAACAGGGAGGCGTTCGCGGCCAAAGAGCAGACGGCCGTGGCGCTGGTCGCAATGAACCCCCCAATCCGTGATTTGTCCTGTCTTATTCGCCGTTCAACGAGCTTCATCGTGACAACGACTGCTGCCAGCACCATTAAAACTTGGGCAAGCTCGAACCAGTTTCGTGGATCGAGAACGATGTTCGAACCGTGGAAACAAAAAAAGTCCGCGACAAAGAAGCCTAGTGCAATTGCAACGATGGTAGCGACCAGTCTGAACCCGGTACTGCGCACGGCAACGCCTAGCTCCCTTAGTTCAGTTGTTCCAGTATGCCGGAACTGGTTGCCACCACGATGGCGTGGTACATTTGTAGGGCCACCGCGCATATGGCAGCGGCGGATATCGGCACTCCGAACGGCACGATCCCCTTGCGGTCCATGTGCTGCACGTAGTGGCGGAACATTCCCGCTGGCAGCAGGAAGGGATTCTTGACCACGGCCAGCGTAGCGAGCGCGAAAGCGAGCAGAAATATCGAGAACATGGCGAGGTTGCTTCCGCCAATCAGAAACGGCGTGGCGCTCATCAACTTCACGTCTCCGGCACCGATCTTTTGTAAAAGCCAGAACGGGAAAAGTGCAAGGAACAAGGCAAGACCGCCGAATGCGCTGATGCCCATTTCCAACCATGAATGAGCTTGCAAGGATTGAAATTGCAAAGTCCCTAGGCCAAGGCAAAGCAAAAGCAGTACATCTCGGTTGGATATGCGCTGCGTGGAGAAATCAGTCCAGGCAATCCGCCCGAGCAGCAGAATTGCTACTGCCTTGAACACAAGCGACGCAACCAACAAAAGACTCATGAGCGCTCGATGTTCCGCACGCTGGACGACAGCAGCTTCAGATTGTTGGCGATCGTCGGATCGTTGGGCGCCAGTTCATAGGCCTTGAGGAAATTGCTGCGCGCGTCCTGAAGCTTGCCGCGCAGCAGATAGGAATAGCCGAGATTGTTGTAATATTCCGGCGTCGCGCCGAGCAGCCGGTAAGCCCTGCCGTAAGCCATGTCGGCAAGGTCGAAGCGCCGGATGCGATCGCAGGAGGCGGCGAGGCCAAGCCAGGCGACGCCGTCATTGGGTGCCAGCCTTGTGGCCTTGTAGAACAACGCACCGGCATTGCCGTAATTTTCGGAACGGAACTGCGTCTTTGCTTCGGTGACTGCCTGGTCGGAGGCATAGTAGTCAACATCGCTCACTGTCTTCAGGCCGTCGAAAGTATCGCCGAAGGCCGTATAGTCGCCCTTGGCGGGCTCGTTGGTACGCACCACGCCGCCCGTGGAGTCGCTCGTCTGGCAACCGGCTAAGAAGATCAGCAGCAGACTGGCCGCGGCTGCGAGGCGCTTTGTCATTGTGTGTCCCACGAGTCCCCGACTCTATTTTAGAATCTAATCATATGACGGACTAGAAGAAAATGCCCTTCATGCGAATGATCACCGGCAGCATAATCACCATCATCACGACAGGAAAGATACAGAGCCCCAGCGGGATCATCATCTTGACCGGCAAGGCGTTGGCGCGCTCCTCAGCGTGCAGGATACGCTGGCCGCGCATTTCGGCGCTGTAAACGCGCAAGGCATCGGTTAAGCTGGTGCCCAGCTCTTCCGATTGCCGGAACAGCACCGCCAAAGCCTTTGCTTCTTCGAGCCCGATGCGATCGGAGAGCTCGCGCAAGGCCTCGCGCAACGGCTTGCCCGCTCGCAACTGCAGGTTCATGATCGTAAGTTGGATGCCGAGCCATTTGTGCGTGCCGGCCATTTCCTGGCTGACTCGCTCGACCGCCGCCTCCAAGCTCATGCCGGCGTCGGCGCAGGTAATCATCATGTCCATGAAATCAGGAAAGGCGCGTCGATAGATCAGCTTTTGCGCATTCTCGAAGCGGTCAAGCATGATGCTCGGGATGACGATGCAGCCGAGACCGATCAAGCCAGCGCCAGCGAACGCAACGAAGCCGGGCAGGCGCGGCGGCAATACTTTTGAAAAGAGAGCGTAGGCCAACAGAAAGCCTATGGCGACAGCGCCCAGTCGGCATAGCGTGTAGATAAGGGGGGCACTGGTCTGATAAAAGCCGGCGCGAAAGAGCTTAGCCTCGAGGGCGTCCGGCTCGTTGCGCTCCTTCTCCATCGACTTGAAATAGGCTTCGATCGGTCTCTGCGCCGCCGCCTTGGCAAGCTTATCCTGTCCTAGGATCGAACGGCGATCCACTGGACCATCCCCTACGAGACTGTCGGTAACCAGCCTACGCGTCTGCATCGCCGGCAGAAATACTAAGGCAGCGAACAGGAACAACGCCCCTGCCGCCACGAAAACGGCCAGGGAGACGAAAAGTGTCAAGTCATTTGTATTCGAAAGTAGGCCCACGCCGCCGCCCCTAGAAGTCGAAAGTGACCATACGATACATAATGTAGTCACCAAGTAGCGCCCATAACCCGAACGACAAGAATACTGGCAAAATCAGGGGGCTGTCCCAGACTTTGCCGTAATATGACGGTGATATGAGCATCAGGATCAGAAACATGATCGCAGGAAACAATGAAATGATCCATGCGGAAATGCGACCCTCAGCCGAAAGCGCCCTGATTTTCAATTTCAACTTCTGCCGTTCGCGCAGCACGGACGATAGGTTCGCAAGGATCTCGGTGAGGTTGCCGCCGGTCTTGGCCTGGATCGAAAGCGCCACCGAGAGCAGATGCAAACCTTCGAAACCGACCCGCTCCGACAATTTCCGTACCGCCTGCTCCATGCTGAGCCCGAAGGTGATCTCATCGGCGACGATGCCGAACTCGGTGCCAAGCGGATCAGGCATTTCGCGCGCGACGAGCCCGATGGCCACCGAAGCTGGATGGCCGGCGCGGAGCGAACGCACGATCATGTCGAGCGCATCCGGCAATTGCCTGGCGAATTTTTGGATTCGCTTGTTGCAAGACCGACGCAAGACGAGAAGCGGCAATACGAAACTCACCGCCAGGAATAAGATGAGCGCTGCTGGCGCCGAGAAGCGAAGCAGGAACCAAGAAACTAGAGCTAACGTCAAACCGGCGAGAACGAACGACGCCGCGAAGGTCATTGGATTTCCGGTGATGCCGGATTGGGTATACAGCCGGTTCAACCAGACAAAGCCGGAGACGAAGTCGCCTGTGTCGGTCAGGCCGCGTTCACGCAGCAGGTTTTGCAATGTCTGTTCCGCAGGCGCGTCGTCGGCAATACGGCGCAACCGGTGATTGACCGCAAGTTGGCGCGAGCGGCGGCGGGTAAGGGAGAGGTACAAAGCCTCGCCGGCAAGAATGACAGCGGCGGCCGCGACCACATAGATGAAGTAGAGTAGTGCCTGTCCCGTCAGCATTACAGCGGCACCTGCGGGTTGAAGGCATCCTTGGCGAAATGAAGCCCTAGCGTAGCGGCTTCGGAGGCAAAGCGCGGACGAACACCGGTGGCGCGGAAATCACCGACTATAGCGCCATCGGCGGCAACATCGCGCCTGACATACTGGTAGATTTCCTGCAACTGGACGATGTTGCCTTCCATGCCGGTGATCTCGGAGATGGAGACGACGCGCCTTCCTCCGTCGGATAGACGCTGCGTCTGCACGATGATGTCGATGGCCGACGCGATCTGCGCCCGGATCGAGTCATGGGTCATCGGCAATCCGGCCATGCCGACCATCTGCTCCAGGCGCGAGATTGCATCGCGCGGCGTGTTGGCATGGATCGTCGTCATCGAGCCTTCGTGGCCGGTGTTCATGGCCTGCAGCATGTCGAATGCCTCCTCGCCGCGCACTTCGCCGACGATGATGCGGTCGGGCCGCATGCGCAGCGCATTCTTCACCAGCTCGCGCTGCCGTATCTCGCCCTTGCCCTCGACATTGGGGGGGCGCGTCTCCAGCCGGCCGACATGCGGCTGCTGCAGTTGCAGTTCCGCCGCGTCCTCGATGGTGACCAGGCGCTCCTTCGATGGAATGTAACTCGACAGCGCGTTGAGCAGCGTCGTCTTGCCGCTGCCGGTACCGCCTGAAACCAGGATCGACTTGCGCGCCTGCACCGCGATCCTGAGCATATCGATCATCGGCTGGCGGATCGAATTGAACGCCATCAGGCGTTCCAGCGAATAAGGATTCTTCGAAAATTTACGGATCGAGACCAGCGGGCCATCGACCGAAACCGGCCGCACGGCAATATTGACGCGCGAGCCGTCGGCCAGGCGCGCATCCGCCATCGGCGCGGATTCGTCGACCCGGCGGCCAATGGCCGAGACTATCTTATTGATGATGCGCAGCAGGTGCGCCTCATCGCGGAAGCGGATCGCGGTTTCCTCGATCATGCCGCGACGTTCGATGAAGACGCGCTCATGGGTGTTGATCATGATGTCGGTGATCGAATCGTCCTTGAGCAGAGGCTCTATCGGACCAAGTCCCAACATCTCGTCGGCCGTGTCGCTGGTCAGTTGATCGAGCTCGCGGGCGTTCAAGGGGACGTTCCGACTGCGCACGAACTCGCGCACGATCGGCCGGATCTCATCCAAGATCTCGTCCTTCGACGAATTTTCCAGCGCCGTCAGGTTGAAACGGTCGATGAGATGGCGATGAAGCTCGACCTTCAAGGTCAGAAAGTCGAGACCTTGCGGTTCGGCATCCGTTGCCGCGGCTGTCCCGTTGGCCGCCGCAACCACAGGCGCCACCTGCTGCGCCCGTTGCTCACCTTGCCCTTTGATGAAGCGACCCAACATGCCGCCCGCCCCTTTTTGTTCCCGAGCCTGAAACTAAGCGTTAACCACGAGTGGCACAAGCGGCCTCCGGGCCACAGTCCATGTATTACTTGCGACATAGTTAAGAAGGCGATCAAACTTCCATATAACTGCTTCAAACCCGCTCCACTTACACAGACCAAAGTCCTAAGACCTTTGCCGCGACTAATACACTTAAGTCTGCTAAGGCATTAGATATACTGAATTATGTCGAATTTCTAATACGCCGGCAATGGGACGCTGCCGCGGCGGAATTGTGAATGAATGGTTAAAATGACTTGAAAAATGAGGCGAATCAAGCCTTTATCGAAATTGAGAGAGCTTCAGATCGAGTATTGAAGGGTTAAACTTCCGTTAATCCGTTTGACACTGCTTTTTCGCGCGACCTAGGATTGAACGTGACGGGGGATGCTTGGGTATGGGGTTCATCCTTAGCTCTGTCTCGTCGGGTTCAAACCTCCAAAGGGAGAAATTGGCATGAAGAAGCTCATGACGATGACCCGGCAGTTCCGCGACGACGAAAACGGCGCTGCTATGGTCGAATATACGATCCTTCTCGGCTTGATCGCTGCCGCCACGATCGCGACGATCGTCTTGGTCGCGACCTGGATCACGGGAACGTGGAGCGCCCTCTGCACCACGCTGGATACAAATTCAACTGTGGCCTGCGGCTGAGCCGATAGCCTTGTCAGGCCCGAACAAATCGTTCGGGCCTGACATTCATTCGACCGAAAATTAATCAACAGCTGCGGGGGCAGCGAGAAATGCGCGCCAATACACTCATCATGATCGTGCTCGCCGGTATCTTCGGCGTGCTGGCGGTCGTACTCGTCAACATCTGGCTGGCGGGCCAGCGTAGCGCTTTGGCTCAATCCAACGGCGTGCAGGTCAGCACAGTTGTAGTCGCGGCGGTGCCGCTGAAATTTGGCGACGCTTTGAATACCGACAAATTGCGCGAGATTGCGTGGCCGGCGGGAGCTGTGCCGGTGGGCGCCTTCAAGACGGTCAAAGAGGCGATGGCCGGTAACGGGGCGCGCCAGGCGCTGCAATCGATCAGCGCCAATGAACCTATTCTCGCGACCAAGATTACCGGCCCGGGCCAGCGCGCCACGCTATCAGCTGTGCTGGCCGAGGGCATGAAAGCAGTTTCCATCCGCGTCAACGACGTGCTCGGCGTCGCGGGGTTTGTATTTCCCGGCGACAGGGTCGACGTCCTGCTGACGCGCACTTCGCGTGGCGATGACGGTGCCGACAAGAGCTTCGTCGACGTTCTGCTGCAAAGCGTCAAGGTGCTCGCCGTCGACCAGGTCGCCGACGAAAGCAAGGACGCGCCGCAGGTCGTGAAGGCAGTTACGGTCGAAGTCAACACCAAAGACGCGCAGAAGCTAACGCTTGCGGCCGGCGCCGGACAATTGTCACTGGCATTGCGCCAGGCCGCCGAAAGCAAAAGCGAAACGAATGAGAGGGTAACGCTCGCGGACTTGACCGCTGACACCCCAGAGGACCTCGCCAAGCGCCAGGCCGAGCTTGACAGGCAGGCCGCCGAGGAGGCCGCGCGCAAGCAGGCCGACCAGAAGATCGATGGCCTGGCCAAGGCGGTGGAACGGGTCGGCAGCCAACTCGACCAGATGAGCAAGACAAAGCCGGTTACGGTCGTGACTGCCGCGCCTCAGCAGCCGGCGAAGGAAGTGATCAAATACGTGCAGCCGGAACCGCCCA
Source organism: Mesorhizobium sp. B1-1-5 (assembly GCF_006443065.1). Classification (NCBI taxonomy): domain Bacteria; kingdom Pseudomonadati; phylum Pseudomonadota; class Alphaproteobacteria; order Hyphomicrobiales; family Phyllobacteriaceae; genus Mesorhizobium; species Mesorhizobium sp. B1-1-5. Next base: position 12,022 of record NZ_VFWS01000011.1, read on the forward strand.
AGCTGGCGACGATCGGGGTGTTCCGTGGTATCAAGCTGGAGTCGTATGAAGTGCCGCGACAAGACTGACGAGGGTCGGCGCGGCGGAGGCTGTCCTGGGGCAGCAAGCGGGGAGACGGGGAATGAAGGGGTTTTGGGTCAGGATAGCGGCGGCCGCGCTATCCGTGTTGGGCGTATCGGCGATCTCCGGCCATCCGGCTGCGGCGGCCGACCGCTTCATCGACGTGTCGAGCCCGTCGCTGCACCGCGTGTTCGTGCCCGTTTCCCAATCCGCCACGATCCAGGTGAACGCTACCCTGGGCGACATCGTCGTCGGCGACGAGAAGATCGCCGACGCGCAGCCCATGACCGACAAGACGCTCTACATCATCGGCAAGAGCGTCGGCACCACCACGGTCAATCTCTTCTCCGAGGACAAGCGCTCGCTAGGCGCGATCCAGATCGAGGTCGGCCAGGATGTCAGCGATATGGCTGTAGCCATTCGCCAGGTGGCGCCGAAGGCGCGGATCGAGATCGGCTCGATCAACGGCAAGGTTCGCCTGAGCGGTCACGTCAAGGACGCCGCGACGCTGGCATCCATCGTGGAAGTCACGCAGCAATACGGGCCTGACTCCATCATCAATGCCGTCACCATTGACGACAGCGAACAGGTCAATCTTTCGGTGCGCATCCTCGAGGCCAAGCGCAATGCAGGCCGCGATCTCGGTGTATCGATCAGGAGTACGAACAGTCGCGGCACGACGCTAACGGGTACGGGCGTTGCGGCAGTTGATAAGGACAAGGTCGTGCTGGGGTCAGGCGACCTTCTCAGCGGGCTGCTGTCCACTGCTAGTCCATTTGGAGCATTGATTACCCGGGTCATCGACAGCAACGTAAAGGTCGATCTCATCATTGAAGCCTTGGAGTCGAAAGGCGTTGTGCGTCTTCTGGCCGAGCCGAATCTGACGACGGTCTCCGGCGAAACCGCCAGCTTCAACGCCGGCGGCGAAGTGCCAATACGCAGCGTCAACGGACAAGGCGAAGTTGAGATCGTGTTCAAGCAGTTCGGCGTCAATTTGAACTTCACGCCGGTGGTGCTGGACGACGGCAAGATCCATATCAAGCTGGCGCCGGAAGTCAGCGACCTGACCGGCTTCACCCCCGCCGGCGATCCGATCTTCACCAATCGCAAGCTGGCAACGGTGGTTGATTTGCGCGACGGTCAGAGCTTCGCGGTCGGCGGACTGCTCTCCAGCAAGAACACCAGGCAGCAGGATCAGGTGCCCTGGCTCGGCCAGGTGCCGATCATCGGCGCGCTGTTCCATAATTCGAGCACACAGAAGGAAGAGACCGAGCTGGTCGTCATCGTGACGCCGCATCTGGTGCGCCCGGTGCGGCCCGGCGAGCAGTTGGCAACGCCTTTCGACAAGACGAGACCGGCCAACGACCCGGAGCTCATGCTGCTCGGCCAGCTCGAAGTCAACAAGGACATGATCCGCATGTACGAGCATGGCGAAGGCGTCACCGGCCCCTACGGCCACATGCTGGACGTGAAATCGAAGGACAAGCTGGTCTATGTCAAGAAATAAGCTCCTGCTCGTCCTTCTCGGCACCAGCCTGCTGACGGGCTGCGCGGCCGACTATCTGAACAATTACGATACGATGACGCTGGCTTCCGGCGACTCGCAGAAGACCAATCAGCTGCTGCAGACGGTCGACCCGTACAATCCGGTTTCCAACAACACGAAGATCGAGGGCAACGGCGCGCGGTCAGTCGCCGTGGTTCAGAAATACAAACTTCCGCCAGGTGGGTCCGCGCCGGCGACCAACATGACGGTCAATGTCGGCCCGTCGAGCGAGACCAGCGCAGCGAAGTAGAAGGATGCGGTTCGTCAGGCAAGCGAGGACGCCTGGCACGAATGGAACAGAGAGTAGGATCATGTTGAGGACCATTCGTGAATTCTGGCGCGATCAGCGCGGCATAGCGCTCGTCCTTGTCAGCATCATGCTGCCGGCAATCATCGGCTTTTCGCTGCTGGTCATCGACATGAGCCGGGCGAACAACATGCATTTCGATCTGCAGAAAGGGGCGGACGCATTTGCGCTGGCTGCTGCAGCCGAACTTGACGGTCAATCCGACGGTATCGTCCGAGCCGATCGCGCACTTACGACGCTGGTCTCCAATCAGTACAGCTTTTCAGACTCGCAAACCCCAGGGCCACAGGCGCTTTCAGCAGCCGGGGTGACAAGGCGCTATCTGACCAGTCTGCCAGCAGACAATGCCCCGATTCCGGCGGCCTATGTCATTACCGACGAAGTAACTGACGCCAAGAAGGCCCGTTTCGTGCAAATCACCGTGACCCCAGTTGGGTTCTCTGCGATGTTCCCGGTGTCGTTTCTAAGTTCCTCAGCAACTGGAAGTTTCAATATTGCTGCCACTGCGGTGGCTGGATTCACGACATCCGTCTGCGACTACACGCCAGTATTTATCTGTAATCCCTACGAAAATAATCCGGGTGGCATTTCACTTGAGACGGCCGCGAATAATCAGGCCTATCGGCGAAAGCAGATCAAGTTGCGTGGCGACGGGTATTATACCCCCGGAAATTTCGCGTTCCTGCAATCTCCCCTTGGCACCGGCGCCAGTAATCTCGAAAAGTCGCTAGCCAAAGCGAAGCCCTCGGGATGCTACTCTCTCAACGGGGTTAGCACCGAGCCCGGACAAAACGCCGGCCCGGTGAAGGATGGCTTGAATGCCCGTTTTGGCCTCACCAGCACCTATGTCACCAGCGATCCGCCCGGGCCCAATGTCCGGATGGGCCTGAAGACCGTCACATGTCAGAAAGGTGCGGTGAAATCTTATACCTTTGAAACTAATGTAACCATGGGTGCAGGCCTCACACGAGATTCATGCTACCCGAACTGCACACCGCTTGATGGTACGAGAACAGATGCCGGAATGCTCGGCAACGGTGACTGGAAACCATCACTCTATTGGCAATATGCCCACAGCGCCTCGTCAGAACCGTCACTCCCTACGGCACTAGGCACCAACCCGACACGCTATGAAGTCTATCAGTACGAGACCTACACTCACCCTGACCGCATCAAAGACATGTCGTCGAATAACGACGCCGGCGTCCCGGCGTGCAATATCGCTTCAACATCCATTCCGGAGAGGCGAATCCTCTACGGCGCGATCTTGGATTGCAACAGTCTCACGGCACAGGGCTACAAGCTTAGCGGGAGACTGACGAATGTTCCCGCCCGCGCCTTCGGTAGCTTTTTCATCACCGAGCCGATCAAGGACGGCAAGGAAATATTCGTTGAGTTGGTTGACATCACTGGCAAGGGCGGACGTGGCACTTTGGACAACTTCTTCCGCGACGAAGCGCAACTCTACAGGTGATGGCGATGTTTCGGTCTATTGCCCGCAGGTCAAGGAGATTCGGTAGAGACCAGCATGGCGCGGTGCTCGTTGAGATGACACTCGTGGCGCCGTTAATGCTGCTTCTGTCGGCCGGCGTTTTCGAATTTGGCAATCTGATTCACGACAGGTTGCTGATGCAGGCCGGTCTTACCGATGCGGCCCGTTTCGGGGCGCGCTGCAACAGCCAACTTTATACCGATGCCGGCCTGACGATCGATTGTGCAACTGTTGCCGCCAACATCGCGGTGTTCGGCAACACGACAGGAACAGGCAGTCCGCGCGTTCCAAATTGGAATACACAAAGTCCAAATGTGACGGTAACCATTGCCGCCAGTGCCTCCTGCCATGACGCAGTCGTTTCGGGTGTCACCCAATATCGCTCAGTTACCCCGCAGGTCTGCATCGTCCGCGCAGACGGTACCTACGCCTATAGCGGCGTCGGGATGCTGGCGCTTCTCAACATCGGCCCGATCACCTTGAACGACTTCCACGAGGAGCGGTTGATCCGGTTCTGACAATGATGAGGCGCTTCGCAAAATCAGAGCACGGCGCGGCCATGGTCGAGATGACTATCGTCGCTCCCCTGCTCTTTGCGCTGACGTTCGGCTTCGTCGATTTCGGCTACGCTCTCTATCAATGGAACGGTGCAACCAAGGCCGTCCAGATCGGCGCCAGGCTTGCCTCGATTTCCGATCCGGTGGTGTCGACAACCGCGCTGGCTAACGCGGCGCCAAGCTCGGTTCCTGGCGCGCCGGTCGCCGCCGGCTCCTATTCATTCGTCTGCAAATACACTGTCAGCACCGGGGCCTGCAAAGACCAGAACGGCACATCCACCATTTTCGACACCAATGCCTCCAACGCCTTCAGCCGCATCTTCAGAGGCGACACAGCGATCACGAACGATGACGCCTGCCCCGCCCTCACCGGAACCCAAAGGCCCGGCATGTGCCATTTCCTTCCGGGCCTGAAGCGAAGCGAGGTCGTCATCACCTATTCGGCGACAGGACTCGGTTTCCAGACCAGGCTCGGCGGCCCCGTGCCCACCATTACCGTCGAACTGCAAAACCGGACTTTCCAGTTCTTCTTCCTGAGCGGATTGATGGGCTTCGGAAATATCAACATGCCCTCCATGCTGAGCACGGTGACGGGCGAAGACCTGAAAACGAGCGCGCCAACATGAACGCCATCGACACCAGAGTCCTCCCCACAAAACGCAAGCAGGTGGCCCTGTTTTCCGGCGATGCGAATTTCAAGCGCGATGTCACCACGCGGCTCGACGCGCTGGCGATCTATGACGTCAAAGTCTCGGACGCGGCGGAGTTCCTCAAGGGGCCGCCTGTCGACAGCCGGCCCGGCATCATCATCCTCGATCTCGCCAATGGCGAGCTGCTCGGCAATCCGGCAATCGTCGAGGCGCGCGCGGCCTGGGCGTCGGTGCCGCTGATCGCGATTTCCGACGAGCTCACCTCCGAGCAGACGCGCGTTCTGGTGCGCATGAACGCGTCCGACTGGCTGCACAAGCCGCTCGACCCCAAGGAGCTGCTCAACGCCGTTACCTTCCACGACACCGGCAGCCAGGGCACCAAGAGCCGCATCGTCACCTTCATTGCAGCCAGCGGCGGCGCCGGCGCGACCACGCTGGCGATCTCGGCGGCCGAGTATCTGGCCTCGAAATCGGCCGAGCGGGCGGCCTCGACCTGCCTCGTCGATCTCGACTTCCAGAGCGCCAATTGCGGCGCCTATCTCAACCAGTTCAACCAGTTCGACCTGTCCGGCATCATCGGCCAGCCGGACCGGCTCGACGTCGAGCTGATGGACGTCATCAAATTGTCGCGGCCCTCCGGCCTCACGCTCTATTCCTTCGAGCGGCCGCAACTGCCGTTCGAGCCGCGCGGTTCCGACTTCGTCTTCAGGCTGCTCGATCTCGTCGCCTACCGCTTCGACGACATCGTCATCGACCTGCCCAACATCGAGACGCCGTGGCACGATTCGGTGCTGCGCACGAGCGACGAGATCTTCATCGTCTTCGAGCTCAACGTCGCTTCGCTCAGGCAAGGCAAGCGGCTCTACAAGAAGATCCGCGAATTGCGCGGCAACAAGGTCAGCATCACGCTGGTCGCCAACAAGCACAAGCGCAAATGGTTCGGCAACCACTTCTCGCGCAGCGAGCTGGAGAAGATCTTCAAGGCGCCGCACATCAAATCGCTGGCGCTGGACAACGCGCTTCTGGCCGACGCGCTGAATCGCGCCATCCTGCCTTCCGAGGTGGACGGACGCGCGCGCTTCAACAAGGACCTCAAACGCATGTTCAAGGAACGGCTGGACAATGCCCAGCGCTAGCCGATTCACTGCCGCGCGCCTGGCCGGCGCCTTTATGGCGGGCATGATGCTGGTGTCGGCCTGCGGTTTGGCGCAGGCCGGATCGGGACTGCCGCCGCTTCCGGCCATGGGCCCCAGCCTGCGCAAGGCGGTCACCTTCGAGACCGGCGAGCAGCCCGGCACGATCGTCATCCGCAAAAACGAGAAGGCGCTCTATCTGGTGACGGCAGCGGGGCATGCGCTGCGCTACCAGATCAGCGTCGGCCGCGACGGCTTCGGCTGGACCGGAACGGTCAAGATAGCCTCCAAGACCGAATGGCCGGAATGGCGCCCGCCCAGGGAAATGCGCGCGCGCCGGCCGGAGCTGCCGGCAATGGTGCCGGCCGGCCCCTACAATCCGCTCGGCGCCAGGGCGCTTTATCTGTCACGCGACGGGCGCGACACGCTCTATCGCATCCATGGCACCAACGATCCCAAGGGCGTCGGTTTCGACGGCACGTCCGGATGCTTCCGGCTGACGAACACCGATGTGATCGATCTCTTCAAACGCGTCGCGGTGGGCGCAAAGGTGGTGGTTGAATGACGATGATCAGCGAGCCGGACGTTCCGGCAATCGAACTCGGTCACCGGGAAGCCGCTCCGGGAAAGCCCAGCCGGGCCAGGCTGATCGGCGTCGTGGCGGTGGGTGCGTTGCTCGTCACCGTCGTCAACGTGACGGCCGCAGTCTATCTCTATCGCGGCGTCAACGACCTCAAGACGATGGAGGCGCGGCTGGAGCAGCTCGGCCAGTTCGAGCAGCGGATCGGCGCGCGCATCGACACCGTCAATAACGGTTTCCAGAGCCGGTTCGAGACGCTGGACCATCAGTTGCAGGCGAATTTCGGCCGGATCAACGGCAATATCGCCAAGCTTGAGCAAGGCCAGCCCGTCGCCGCCAGCGAGCCGGCGCCCGGCGCGGCCGAGCCGGCCGTGCTCGACAACACTACGGTGGCGGATGCGTCAGCGGCCGACGGAGGCGCTGGCGCCGGAGACGGACAGCCCGCGTTCAAGCGCAAGGTCGCGCCCCCGGGGCCCAACCCGTCCTACCAGCGCATCCAGCAGCCCGACGGCAAGGTCTATTACAAGAAGATCAACTGAGCAGGCGGGTTTTCGCCGCCCGGACCGGCAGATTACAGATCGCGCTGCAGCGCAAGCATGCGGACAGCGCGGGCTTCGGCACGCAGCTTTGCCTCGCGCAGAAACGCGACATGGCAGTAGGCGCATGCCGCGAGACCGAGGCACAGCACCAGGCTGTTCTTCAAGCTGAAGTCGAGCATAAGCGAAAAGCGCCAGCCGTTCGGTACGGTGAAGGCTGCGATGGTGCTCGCCGTTTCCGCGTTGCTGCTCAGCGCCATCATCTTGCCGGCAAAGATCAGCGCGGCGTGATTGGCGAGGAAGAAACCGGCGGACCATTTTGAGCGGCTGGCCATCCAGCAGGCGCCCGCCGCGAAAACGACAATGGCCGCATCGAGCGCCATCGATCCGCCGAGATAGGCGTGCACCTGCTGCCAGAACATGGTCGAGAACGGCCGCAGCTCGAGCCAGGCGTGCCACGCAGCGGGGCTCGCCGGATAGAAGCCGAGAAGCAGCGCCGCCGCTCGCTCCGCCGCCAGCAGAATGAGCACCAGGGCCGGAAAGGCAAAAAGCAGTATCGGCTTGCGCATCATGTCATCCCCTCGACATCCGATGGCGATTCTAGGCCGCATTGGTTGCGCGAGACTTAACGCAACGCCTTGCTTTTCAAGGAATGTCGCTCACATCTAATGTATGGTCCGGTTCAGCGGTCGGGGGTGGCGCCATGTCGACAGGAGCTAACGGGTCGGGCTCGGGTTGCACCGCCGGCAATCGGCACGATCCCGCGGAGGCCCGCGCGTGAACAAGGTGAGCCCGTCCGGCCGCCCGCTGCTGGCGTCCGCGCTAGCGCGTTTCACCGTTTCACGGAAACGACGAAACGCCCTATCTCTTTGTTTTTTATACAATTCCGGACGGAAAACCGCTCACACTTTTCCTGGAATTGCTCTCGGCGGTCTCGGTCTGCTCGCAGGCATGGTGCTGATCGTCGAGGGTGGCCGCCTGCTGCCGCCCACTTCGATCACACCGGCTCAGGACGCCGGCGACCTGAAGCCGGCCTTCCATGGCCCGATCCATGACGCGCGGCCAGGCCGGCCGGCGCGCAAGATCGCCGAGGACCTCATTGCGCCGCCGCCGCTCGACCCATCCGGGATCGAGCGCATCGAACCGCGTCCTCCGCTTGGCGAACTCGGACTTGCGCCGCGGCCGCAGACGCCGATGCCGCAGGATTGGCGCGAGACGCTGCTTTTCCGTCCCGTCGCGACCTCCTCGGCGGTCGTCGAAGCCATGGGACGCACCGTCGCCATCAGCGGGACGGTCGACATAGGCCCCGACAGGACCTGCATGTTCGACGACACCGCCTGGCCCTGCGGCCGGCGGGCGCGGGCCGCCTTCAACGCCTGGCTGCGCGGGCGGGCGCTGAAATGCTTCCTGCCGCCGGACGTCGACCGTTTCGCCATCGCCGCGCCCTGCGCGCTCGGCACGCAGGATGTCGGCGCCTGGCTGGTTTCCAACGGCTGGGCGATGGCCGCTCGCAGCGGCATTTACGGCAAGGCGGAGGTGGTGGCGAGGACCGCCCGGATGGGCATTTTCGGCCCGCCGCAATAGCGCTGCCGCGAGAAAACCGGTGGCCGGTTCCCTCGCGCACTTGCGTGAAAGCAGAATGGTCAGAGCGGTTCAGCACTTCTAAAACCCGGACTGGGCCGACGACCGGCAGGTCGTCAGCCGTGGACCGCGGCCGCCGGTGTGCCGGACCTTGGCATGGAGACGATGGCGACTTGCATCAAATTGTACGCTTCCCTGACACCGAAATCGTAACGGACCTCCTGTAAGCCGATGCATCGAACAGGAGATTGGCCCTTGACCACGAGAACACCGACCGCGCCGGTTCGCACGTGGCAGCACCTTATCTGGCTGGCCGCGCTTGGCACCGCCGCCTGCGTCGCGCTTTCGCTCGGCTTGAACTACCTGCTGCTTTTCAGCGACAGCCTCACGCCATTCGGCCGCGGGGCCATTACGGCAATCATCGTGCCGATCGTCATCGGTCTGCCGTTGTTTGCCCTGCTCGGCTGGCAACAGGTGGAGATCCGCCGCTATCGGCAGGAACTCACGAGGTCCGGCACCTACGATCAGCTGACCGGCTGCCTGAACGGCAAGGTGTTCACCTCGATGGTCGACAGGAGGGCGGCGAAACCAGCCGGCCCGCGCTCCGGCGCTTTTCTGGTCATCCATCCGGAACATCTGGCATCGATCAACCTGCGTTTCGGTCTCGAATGGGGCGACGAGGCCTTGCGGCTGATCGCATCGGCCATCCGATCCGCGGTGCGCAAGGACGATCTGATCGGCCGGATCGGAACCTCGATGTTCGGCGTCTTCCTGCCGGGCGCGAGCGAAGAGGACGCCAAGGACGTCGGCGAGCGCATTCGCGGCACGGTCGGCGAGATCTATTTCGCGCCGAAAGGCGACAAGGACGTGCTCGCGATCAAAGTCGGCGGCGTCATTTTCGAGCGCGAGCTGGATTTCGGGGACATGTTCCGCTTCGCGGAGGAAGGCATGGTCGAGAACCCGGACGAAGCCGGCCTGCGGTTGTCGCATGTCACCAACTGAGCCGGCGTGATCGCCCGACACGCCCACCAGGATGTTTCGGAAAGCTGGTGCTGCGAGAGAGGATTGAACTCTCGACCTCTCCCTTACCAAGGGAGTGCTCTACCACTGAGCTACCGCAGCCTGCGATGGCGGCGCTTCTGCCATATCGAACCGGTTAGCGCAAGGCCAAGAAAAACCCAAAGCGTCGCATGTGATTCCCGCCAGCAATTATGCGGTTTGGGGCGGCATGCGCGGCCGATCCACAGGATCAAATCCGGCTCTCGGCCCGCTTTCATGACATGGCCGCGCGAAAATGCTAGCCATTGCGGAATCGCGGCCGGCTGACCGCCGGTCAGGAATGGACGATGGACGACAAGGCAAATCCACCGAAAAAAGGCGGCGGCGAGCGCAAGGACCGGCTGGCCGAGGCGCTGCGCGCCAATCTGCAGAAGCGCAAGATGCAGGCGCGTTCGCGACGGGTTGGTGACCCTGACAAGCAGCGCGCTGGCGACGTTCACAAGCAGCGCGCCCGCGACGCTGACGAACAGCGCGTCGGCGATCCCGACGATCGGCCGGAAGGGTTGCCGGCTGCTGGAAAAATGCACAAGGACTGACCAAATCAGCCATACTGGCCGGCCACAGTCGGTCCGGTTTTGAGAAAAATCCTATTTCTTGAACCAAGCCGGCCAATAGTCTAAGCCGGGCACACTCAACCGATTGAAGCGGCCTGTTCCGGGCCGAGGGGACGTTTTCTCATGGATCGCATCAGAATTGTCGGCGGCAATGAGCTTGCCGGCACCATTCCGATCTCGGGCGCCAAGAACGCGGCATTGCCGCTGATGATCGCCTCACTGCTCACCGACGACACGCTGACGCTGGAAAACGTGCCGCATCTGGCCGATGTCGAGCAGCTGATCCGCATCCTCGGCAATCACGGCGTCGATTATTCCGTCAACGGCCGGCGCGAAAAGCAGCAGGAAGGCTATTCGCGCACCATCAATTTTTCCGCCCGCAATATCGTCGACACCACCGCTCCCTACGAGCTGGTGTCAAAGATGCGCGCTTCCTTCTGGGTGATCGGGCCGTTGCTTGCCCGCATGGGCGAGGCCAAGGTGTCGCTGCCCGGCGGCTGCGCCATCGGCACGCGCCCGGTCGACCTGTTCCTCGAGGGCCTGCAGGTTCTCGGCGCCGAGCTCGACGTCGACAATGGCTATGTCATGGCCAAGACCAAGAACGGCCGCCTGATCGGCAATCGCTACGTGTTCCCGAAGGTCTCGGTCGGCGCCACCCATGTGCTGATGATGGCGGCCTCGCTCGCCAAGGGCGAGACGGTGCTGGAGAACGCCGCCTGCGAGCCGGAAATCGTCAATCTCGCCGAATGCCTGATCGCCATGGGCGCCAAGATCCACGGCGCCGGCACCTCGACCATCACCATCCACGGCGTCGAGGTGCTGTCGGGGGCGCGCGTGCGCGTCATCCCCGACCGCATCGAGACCGGCACCTATGCCATGGCGGTGGCCATGACCGGCGGCGACGTGATGCTCGCTGGCGCTCGTCCAGACCTGTTGCAGACCGCGCTCGACGTGCTTGTCGAGACCGGGGCCGAGATCACGCCGACCAATGAGGGCATCCGCGTCAAGCGCAACGGCTCAGGCATTGCGCCGGTCGACGTGACCACCGCCCCCTTCCCCGCCTTCCCGACCGACCTGCAGGCGCAGTTCATGGGTCTGATGACGATGGCCAAGGGCAAGTCGCGCATCACCGAAACGATCTTCGAGAACCGCTTCATGCATGTGCAGGAGCTCGCACGGCTGGGCGCCCACATCACCCTTTCCGGCCAGACGGCGATCGTCGACGGCGTCGCCAGACTGAAGGGCGCGCCCGTGATGGCGACCGACCTGCGCGCCTCGGTGTCGCTGGTCATCGCCGGCCTTGCCGCCGAAGGCGAAACCACGGTCAACCGCGTCTATCACCTCGACCGCGGCTTCGAGCGGCTGGAGGAGAAGCTCTCCGGTTGCGGCGCGGTGATCGAGCGCATTTCGGGCTGATACGCACGAAGCAGGTGCCCGAGACAAAATAAACCTCTCGCGTGTTGGTGCCGCCAATTTTCGAAATCGGCGCCGCCCCTCATCTGCCTGCCGGCATCTTCTCCCCGTGAACGGGGAGAAGGGGCTGTCCGCAGCCTTGGCGCCCTTCCTGAAACGTTCGCGATTGGCGAAGTCGCCGGCGAAAGCGCCACTTCTCCCCGTCACTATACGGGGAGAAGTGCCCTGCAGGGCGATGAGGGGCAGCACAGAGCTGACGTGATTGCCTTTTGCTGCGTCCGTATCGAGGTTGCACGGACTGGAAAGACCGCCTAACAGAAGGCTGAAACCAACCTTAGGTGCGCATTCCGCATGGCAGCTCTCAAGCTCATCGCGCTCGACGACCAGGATCTGAGCATCGTCTCGGCGCATGTCCAGGACGCCGTGATGAAGGTCTCCGACCTCGAATATCTGCCGGCGGCCAAGCGCTTCGTGCTGACCATGAACCGCTTCGTCTGGGAGGCGAAATCCGGCTTGTTCCGCCAGCACAATGAACGGCGCCAGAGCGTCTTGCATTTCGATCGCGTGCTCGGCGCCAAGACCAGCGGCATTGCGCGCGGCAAGCCGGCCGAGGTGCTGTCGCTGCTGGCGGTCAGCTTCATCGCCATCAGCAAGCCGGCCGGCATCGTCGAGCTGATCTTTTCGGGCGGCGGCACCATTATGCTCGACGTCGAATGCATCGAGGCCAGGCTTGCCGATATCGGCGGCTCCTGGGAAGCCACCTCGCGCCCCCTGCACAGAGGCTGAAGCGCGATGGCGATAACGCTCCGACAGCAGGACGCCGATTTCGAACAGCGTTTTTCGGCGTTCCTCACCACCAAGCGCGAGGTGTCGGCCGATGTCGAGGCCGTGGTGCGCGACATCATCGCCCGCGTGCGCGCCGAAGGCGACAAGGCGCTTGTCGATTACACGCTGAAGTTCGACAAAGCCGATCTCAACACGCTCGGCATCGCGGTGTCGAAGGAAGACATCGCCAAGGCCTATGAAGCGGCCGATCCGGCGACCGTCGAGGCGCTCAAATTCGCGCGCGACCGCATCCGCTCGCATCACGAGCGACAGAAGCCGAGGGACGATTGCTATACGGATGCCGCGGGCGTCGAGCTCGGCTCGCGCTGGACGGCGATCGAAGCCGTCGGCCTTTACGTGCCGGGCGGCACGGCGAGCTATCCAAGCTCGGTGCTGATGAACGCCGTGCCGGCCAGGGTCGCCGGCGTCGAGCGCATCGTCATCGTCGTGCCGGCCTCGGGCGGCGTCATCAATCCGCTGGTGCTGGTGGCGGCCGACCTTGCCGGCGTTTCGGAGATCTACCGCGTCGGCGGCGCGCAGGCCGTTGCAGCGCTCGCCTATGGCACCGAGACGATCAGGCCGGTCGCCAAGATCGTCGGTCCAGGCAATGCCTATGTCGCGGCGGCGAAGCGCCAGGTGTTCGGCACGGTCGGCATCGACATGATTGCCGGGCCGTCGGAAGTGCTGGTGGTGGCCGACGCCGACAACGATCCGGACTGGATCGCGGCCGACCTTTTGGCGCAGGCCGAGCATGACGTTTCGGCGCAATCGATCCTGATCACCGACGATCCGGAATTCGGCAAGGCGGTCGAGCAGGCGGTCGAGCACCAGCTCAAGGTGCTGCCGCGCGGCGAGACGGCCGGGGCGAGCTGGCGCGATTTCGGCGCGTTGATCTTGGTGCCGACGCTCGACGCATCGCTGCCGCTGGTCGACAGGATCGCGGCCGAGCATGTCGAGCTCGCCTTCGACGACGCCGAGGCATTCCTTTCCAGGATGCGCAACGCGGGCGCCGTGTTTATCGGCCGCCACACCCCGGAAGTGATCGGCGATTATGTCGGCGGCTCCAACCACGTCTTGCCGACGGCGCGGTCGGCGCGTTTCTCGTCGGGTCTGTCCGTGCTCGATTTCGTCAAGCGCAGCTCGATCCTGAAGCTCGGGCCGGAGCAGCTCAAGGCGCTGGCGCCCGCCGCGATCGCGCTCGCCAAGGCCGAAGGGCTCGATGCCCATGCCCGCTCCGTCGCGATCAGGTTGAACATGTAACGATGTCCGGCCGCGACCAGACCCGCGACAGGCTGATCGACGTCGAGCTCGACGAATCGATCGGGCGTTCGACGCCCGACGTCGAGCACGAGCGGGCCGTGGCGATCTTCGACCTCATCGAGGAGAACCGTTTTCGGCCGGTCAATGATGATGGCGCGGGTCCTTACAAGCTCAAGCTTTCACTGGCCGAGTCCCGCCTGGTCTTCGGCGTCAGCCGCGAGGACGGCGCCGAGGTGGTCACCCACATCCTGTCGCTGACGCCGCTGAGGCGCATCGTCAAGGACTACTACCTGATCTGCGAAAGCTACTACGAGGCCATCCGCTCCTCGACGCCGAGCCATATCGAGGCGATCGACATGGGCCGGCGCGGCCTGCACAATGAAGGCTCGCAGACGCTGATGGACCGGCTAGCCGGCAAGATCGAGATCGACTTCGACACGGCGCGCCGGCTGTTCACGCTGGTCTGCGTGCTGCACTGGCGGGGCTAGATCAGGATGATGTTTCGTTGAAACACCATCCTGATCCAGTTCTTTGTTGGAGCATGATCTTTTCCAAAAACCGGTTCCCACTTTTTGGGATCATGCTCTAGTGGCCGCCCTGCCCCATTCGATCCTGTTCCTATGCGGCATGAACGCCGTGCGCTCGCCGATCGCGGAACAAATGGCGCGCCGCATGCTTCCCGCCACCACCTTCGTCGCTTCGGCCGGTGTGCGCGCCGGCGAGCGCGACCCGTTCGTCGATGCAGTGCTCGCCGAAGAAGGCGTGTCGCTTGGCGAGCGCCAACCCAGGACGCTGGCGGACATGGAGGACGATTATTTCGACCTGATCGTAACGTTGGCGCCGGAGGCGCATCATGCGGCGCTCGAGCTCACCCGCTCGCTCGCCGTCGAGGTCGAATACTGGCCGATGCCGGACCCGACCGACGCAGGCGGCACGCGGGAGCACATCATGGCCGCCTATCGCGATGTGCGCGAGCGGCTGAAAGCGCGCATAAGCCGACGTTTTCTGCTTCCTGAGGCAAAAACCCGGCCGATTAAGCATGTTCACAAGCGGGCGATTATCATATAGGTTCCGCCGCAAATTCCGGCCGGAGTCGGATGATTTCCGGTCGGTTCGGCCGGAAATCATCCGACTCCGGATCAAAGAACTAGAGCACGATGTCGCCCGAAAACCGCTTGACACTTTTCGGCATCATGCTCTAGCCGCCGGAACCGCCATCCAAGCAAAGGTATCGAATGCCGAAGGAAGAAGTCCTCGAGTTTCCAGGTGTGGTCACCGAACTGCTGCCCAATGCGATGTTCCGGGTGAAGCTCGAAAACGAACACGAAATCATCGCCCACACGGCCGGCCGCATGCGCAAGAACCGCATTCGCGTGCTGACCGGCGACAAGGTCCTGGTCGAGATGACGCCCTACGACCTGACTAAGGGCCGCATCACCTATCGCTTCAAGTAACCATCTAGCGCGGACCCAGAGCCGGATGATTTCAGGTCTGCTCGACCTGAAATCATCCGGCTCCAACTCAGGGAGTGGAGCATGATGTCGTCCGAAAACCGCTTCACACTTTTCGGCATCATGCTCCCATGAGCATCCTGCAGAAGCTCGTACTTGCGTCTGGTTCTCCGCGCCGCATCGAACTCTTGCAGCAGGCCGGCATCGAGCCGGACCGGGTGCTGCCCGCCGACGTCGACGAGACGCCGCTGCGCGCCGAGCATCCGCGCTCGCTGGCCAAGCGCCTTTGCAAGGACAAGGCCGAGAAGGCGCTGACCTCGCTGAAGAGCGAGGAGGACTATGCGCCTGCCTTCATCCTCGCCGCCGACACGGTGGTGGCGGTCGGACGGCGCATCCTGCCCAAGGCCGAGACGATCGACGACGCCGTCAATTGCCTCGGCCTGCTTTCCGGCCGCTCGCACCGGGTGTATTCCGGCATCTGCCTGATCACGCCCGGCGGCAAGCTGCGCCAGCGGCTGGTGGAGACAAGGGTGCGCTTCAAGCGGCTACCGCGCGAGGAGATCGACGCCTATGTCGCGTCGGGCGAGTGGCGGGGCAAGGCCGGCGGCTACGCCGTGCAGGGCCTGGCCGGCTCGTTCGTCGTCAAGCTGGTCGGCTCCTACACCAATGTGGTCGGCCTGCCGCTCTACGAGAGCGTGGCGCTGCTTTCCGGCGAAGGCTTCAAGGCGCACCAGCACTGGCACGCCGCGCGCTCATGAGCATAGTCTACACATGAGCTCGGGCGACAAGGTAACGCCGCTGAGGCCGAAGCGGCCCTGCCCCGAATGCGGCAAACCGTCGGCGCGCGAGCATTATCCGTTCTGCTCGGCGCGCTGCAAGGACATCGACCTCAACCGCTGGCTGAAGGGCGCCTATGTCATTCCCGGCCGCGACGGCGAAGAGGAAGAAGACGACAGCCCGAAGCCGGGCCCGACGCCCAAGGACGAGCCGTGAGCGCAGCCGGCGACCGGTCGTTTTCCAGCGATTTTTCTTTCCTGACGAAATCAACACCTAGGCGCTGGACAGGCAAGATTCCCGTGCTATAACCCACGCGCTTTCAAGGGGCGCCGCCTGGCGCCTTCGTGAAACCCGGTGGGCGCATCCCGTTAGCCGGCACAGGCCCAGATAGCTCAGTTGGTAGAGCAGCGGACTGAAAATCCGCGTGTCGGTGGTTCGAATCCGCCTCTGGGCACCATCCCCTCATTCTCCCGATATTCCCCTTCGCCGAAGCCTCTACGCTCAGTCGAAGAAACCCGCATCCTCTTCCCTGAGATATTTCCTGGCCGCCTCGGCATCGATATCGAGTCCCAGCCCCGGCGCTTCCAGCAGGTCCACCATGCTGTCCTTCACGATCTGCGGCGGCAGGCCGATGACGATGTCTTCCCACCAGGGATCGGACGCGCTCGGATATTCGAAGGCAATGTAGTTAGCGGGCAAGGTGGCGCAGACATTGATCAGCGCGCCGAGGCCGAGCAGGCCGTTGGCGGTGCCGTGCGGCGCCATCAGGATGGAATGCATGTAGGCGTGCTCCGCCACCCATTTGAGCTCGGCGATACCGCCTATATCGGCCGGATCCGGGCCGATGACGCGCACCGCCTGCGTCTCGATCAGCTCCTTGAAATTGTGCCGCAGGTAGATCTGCTCGCCGGTATGGATCGGCGTCGAGGTGGAGGTGGTCAGCTCCCGATAGGCCTGCGGATTGACCCACGGCACATAGTCGCCGGTCAGCATGTCCTCGAGCCACATCAAATTGTACTTCTCGACCGCGCGGGCGAACCTGATGGCATCGGGCAGCATCCAGCCCGGGCCGCAGTCGAGCGCCAGGCTGACCTTGTCGCCCAGCGCCTCCTTCATCGCGATCACGCAGTCGAGCACATGGTTGAAGCCGCGCTCGCTGATAACCCCCTGATCCATGGCGCCGTGATAGCCGGCCTTCTTCTGCGTCACGCCGTAGTGAAAGCCCTCGACGCTGTCCTTCATATTGGAGTGGAACGAGATGCCCTGCTTGACCATGAAGAAGTTCTGCGGCTGCTCCATCATCCATTTGACGTCGGCGGCGTAGTCCTCCGGCCGGTCGCCGGTGCGCTTGCGGCGGATCGAGCCGTTGTAGACGCGCACCTTGTCGCGCACCTTGCCGCCAAGCAGCTTATAGACCGGCACGCCCGCGGCCTTGCCGGCAATGTCCCACAGCGCATGCTCGATGGCGCTAACCGCCGCGCCATAGGGCTTGAAGGAGCCGCGCTGGCGGATCTTCAGCATCACCCGCTCGACGTCGGTCGGGTCCTCGCCGATCAGCGCCTCGCGGAAATGCAGCACAAAGGGCTTGAGGTAGGTCTTGGTGAACTCGACTTCGCCAAGGCCGTAAAGACCTTCGTCGGTCACGATGCGCACGATGGGGTGCTGGCCGATGACGGCGCAGCGCAGGTCGGTGATCTTCATGGCGCAGTCCTAGTTCACAGAGGAGAAAGCCGTCGGCGTGAGCAGTTGGCTGCTGATATTGGCAATGATCTGCCCGTCGCGCTCAGACTCGTCCGGGGCCCTGTGCCATGCCGGATCGGTGACGAAAGCCGTCCATTTCACCTCACGCTCGGCCAGCGAATCCCAGGCGAGGAAATAGGTGAGGCGATTGCTGTTTTCGCCGATCGCCGTGGTGAAAAACCCGGCTTGGCGGATGCCATGCCTCTCCCAGATGGCCAGCGTTTGGTCGGAAAAGCGCTTGAGCAAAGCCGGCAGCCTGCCCGGCAGGCAGTCATAGATACGCAGTTCGTAGATCATGCTTTCGTCCGTTTCCTTCTTCACCTCTCCCTTGGGAGAGGTCGACACGAATGGTCGGTCGTTGGCCCTGTGAACCTGGGGGAATGAGGGCGGGGGGTCTGGCTAACTCCAGGTCCGGTCCCAGCTATATTCATTGTCCCAATGCTCGGTGGATTGCCATATCCCCCCGACACCGGGCTGCAGATGCTGCGCGATCACCTCGTCGACGACGTCATCGATCCCCAAGCCCGGTCTGTCCGGAACGGTGATGAAGCCGTCCTTGACGAGCGGCGTCGGCAGGCCGGTGACGATATCGTCCCACCAGTCGACATCGGCGGAATGGTATTCGAGCGCCATGAAGTTCTCGGTCGCGGCCGCGACATGTGCAGCGGCCATCGCAGCGATCGGGCTTTCGGCCATGTGGATCGCCATGGCGACGCCGTGGTCCTGCGCCATGTCGCCGATCTTCTTGGTCTCGAGGATACCGCCGCTGGTGAGCAGATCAGGATGGACTATGGAGAGGCCGCCGCTCTTCAGCAGAGGTTCGAAGCCCTCCTTGAGGTAGATGTCCTCGCCGGTGCAGATCGGCACCGAAGTCGCTTGCTGCAGCTGCCGGTACTGCTCGGTGTACTGCCAGGGAATGACGTCCTCGAGCCAGGCAGGGACATATTTCTCGATGCGACGCGACAGGCGGATGCCGTCCTGCAATGAGATGTGGCCGACATGGTCGATGGCCAACGGGATCTCATAGCCGATGACCTCGCGAACCTCGTGAATGTACCGCTCGAGAAGGTCGATGCCCTTCTCGGTGAAATGCAGACCGGTGAACGGGTGCCGCACGTTCTGCGCGTCATAGGCGAGGTTGCGGGCCTTGCGCTCCTCGATCGTGCCGCCGCGGCCGCGCGGATTGGCGTGAAACCCTTCGAGCGCGCCGGCGGGCGATGTCACAGTGCCCGGAATATGGGCGATCTGCATCAGGCCTAGATCCATCTTCAGGAAGGTGAACCCGCGGTCCATGCGTTCCTTGAGGCGCTTGCCGGTCTCGGTGCCGCTCGGTTTCTCGGCGTCGGTATCGCAATAGACGCGCACGTGATCGCGGAACTTGCCGCCCAGCATCTGGTAGATCGGCACGCCGTAGGCCTTGCCGGCGAGATCCCATAGCGCGATCTCGACCGCCGACACGCCGCCGCCTTGCCGCCCGTGGCCGCCGAACTGCTTGATGCGTCGGAACAGGCGGTCGACATCGCAGGGGTTTTCGCCGAGCAGCCGGCTCTTCAACATCAGCGCATAAGTGGCGCTGGCGCCGTCGCGCACCTCGCCAAGCCCGACGATGCCCTGGTTGGTGTAGATCTTGAGCAGCGCCGAGGTGAACGGCGCGCCGACGATCTCGGCCACCCGCATATCGGTGATGCGGAGCTCGGACGGCCTGGAATTCGTATTCACCCGATTGAGGGCCTCGTCGGCTACACCCGTCTTTGGCATGACTTATCCTCGTTCTCGTCGATGGGTTATGCCCCTCGCGCGGCCCGCACAGGTCGTTGCTAGCCCAACTCGATCTCGTGGGCCTGCAGGTAGTCGCGATTCATCTCAACACCGAGACCCGGCTTCGACGTCAACCTGAGGCTGCCGTTCGAAACGTCGAGCGGCCTGTCGATGAGGTGATCGTATTTGGAGAGGTCCCACTCCGAGGTTTCGAGCTTGTAGAAGTTGGGAACGGTCATCATCACTTGCGCCCCCGCGACCACGTTGATCGGTCCGGCGGCGTCATGCGGCGAAACCGGCACATAGTAGGCTTCACAGAGGGCAGAAATCTTCTTGAGCTCGGTGATGCCGCCGGTCCAGGTGACGTCGGGCATGATGTAGTCGGCGAGCTTGTTCTCGAGCACCGGCACGAAATCCCACTTCGTGTGGCCGCGCTCGCCCCACGAGATGGCGGCGCTGATCTTGTCGCGCACCTGTTTGAGCGCATTGAGGCTCTCGGGCGGACAGGGCTCCTCGAACCAATCGATCTGGCCCGCCTCTTCGAGGCTGCGGCAGAGGCGAATGGCGGTCGGAACATCGAAGCGGCCATGCGCATCGATGAGGATGTCGACATCGGGGCCTGCCGTTTCGCGGATCAGGGCCGTCAGTTCGGCGGCTTCGCGCTCGTCCTTGCGGGTCATGCTGCCGTCGAGATAACCGTCCCGCCTTTCGCGGGCCACGCCATCGACGCTGGGGCCCTGATGGGGAAAAGGATCGAACTTGAGCCCGGTATGCCCGGACTCGACAATATCTCGAATCTCGCGGACCACCGCCTCCTTGCTGGTGAATTTGGCTTGGTTGGGATGGGTATAAAGCGCGATTTCATCGCGTACCGGTCCGCCCAGCAGCTCGTAGATCGGCTTGCCGAGGACTTTGCCCCGGATGTCCCAGAGGGCTATGTCGATGGCGCTGACGCATTCGACGGCGGCGCCGCGGCTGCCCATATAGGTGAAGCTGCGGAAAATCTTGTGCCAGAGATATTCGATACGGGCCGGGTCCTCGCCCGTCACGGCTATCCCGATCTGCCGCAGGATCGTACACAGTGCGCGGTTGGCGAGCTTTGTCGTGGTGGTGATCTCCCCCCAGCCGCTGACCCCCTCGTCGGTCGTCACTTCGACGAACAGATACTCGCCCCAATAGGACGCGTCGGACTTGATCAGCCATGGCCGAATGCTGGTGATTTTCATCTGAACTACCCTTTTTTGAAGTGGCCAGGATGATGTTGCCGATCGGCTATCCGGCTCGAGCCGCAATGCGCGCGCGCATATGTTCGAGCACATGTCGGCCGGAGCCCTCGACATGGCGGGCAATGAGTTCGGCCGCCTTCTCGGCGTCTCCCGATTTAACCAGCGCGATGAGCTCGCGGTGCTCGCGGATGATCGCGGCGCGTCTGGCAAGCGTGAAATTGAACCGTCGGCTGACCGCCCTCAGCACCTCGCGATGCTTCCACCAGAGCTCGGCCGCATGGCGGTTATAATGCCGCTGATACATCACGGTGTGGAAGGCGGTATCGAGCTCGCTGTGCCTTAACGTGTCGACAAAATTGTTCTCCTCGATCAGGCCCTGGAGACGTTCGAGCTCGGCGATGTCCTCGTCGGTGGCCATGTTCACGAACCATCGCGTCAGGGCGGGTTCGATCAGGACGCCGATCTCGTAGATATCCCGGACAAAGTCCTGATCTATGGGTCGCACGCGCGCACCGCGATTGGGGCTGAAGATGACAAAGCCCTCTCCGCGCAACAATTGCAGGGCCTCGCGCACCGGGTTGGTCGAGGTGCCGTGACGCCGGGCGAGATCGGCGACCACAAGCCGTTCGTTGGCGGCTAGCCGTCCCTCGATGATGTCATCCCTGATCAGTTCATAAAGCGAGGCGCCCTCGCTGGAAGCCCCGATGGGGTCAATTCCCGCAGGTGGCTCCGCTTTGAAATCGCTTGTCTCGGCCAAGGCCCATCTCCCCCAAGTGAATACACCCTCCGCCCTATATCACGCTCGGTTTCGATAAAACAATGTACGATTCTTCGCGTTGACAGATAATCTGTGATCTGAAAACGTACAAAGTCGTCGAAGGGATACATTAGAACCGGCAAATATCCCGCGATCGAACGAGCAACGACCGCTTGCCT
Source organism: Mesorhizobium sp. B1-1-5 (assembly GCF_006443065.1). Classification (NCBI taxonomy): domain Bacteria; kingdom Pseudomonadati; phylum Pseudomonadota; class Alphaproteobacteria; order Hyphomicrobiales; family Phyllobacteriaceae; genus Mesorhizobium; species Mesorhizobium sp. B1-1-5. The sequence goes on from NZ_VFWS01000011.1 coordinate 33,463, forward strand.
CGACGCAGAGCGGCACGGGAGAGAAACCTGGAGGATACCTATGACGAGGATTACGCTCGGCGGTGCCGTCCTGCGCGGCACTGTCTCCACTGCGTTAATGGCATCGTTGATGGCCGCGCCGGCGCTGGGCGCGCCGCCGGTCGACCTGAGCAAGTGGTCGCCGGAATATGTGCGCTCCATTGCGGGCACGCAGGATTTTGATACTGCGGGCGATTGCGCCAAGGTCACCCCGCTCGACTACAAGGGGCGACTGACCTTCTGGTATCAGGGCGTGTTCGAGGGCGATCCGGACCTTTTGCGCCAATACTACAAGGATTTCTTCGCAACCTTCCGCAAGACCTATCCGAACATCCAGCTCGAGGAACAAGCACTCACCTATAACGACCTTCTCGACAAGTTCCGCACGGCGCTGCTCGGCAACGCAGCGCCGATGGCGGTCCGCCTGCAAATCCTGGGCGGCACCGAGTTCGCCTCGAAGGGCTATCTGCAGCCGCTCAAGCCTGAGGATGTGGGGTATTCGACCGAGGACTTCTGGCCCGGCGCCATGAAGGCCGTCACCTGGGACGGCGTGACCTACGGCATTCCGACCAACAACGAGACGATGGCGTTCATCTGGAACGCCGACATCTTCAAGCGCGCGGGCCTCGATCCGAACAAGCCCCCGGCAACCTGGGACGATGTCGTCAAATATTCCAAGCAGATCCACGACAAGCTCGGCATTGCCGGTTACGGCCTGGTGGCGCGCAAGAATGCCGGCAACACGCCTTACCGCTTCATGCCGCAGTTGTGGGCCTATGGCGGCGGCGTCTTCGACGAGGCCACCGCCAACCCCACCTACAAGCAGATCGAGCTCGACAGCCCGCAGAGCAAGGCGGCGCTGCAAGCCTCCTACGACATGTATGTTCGCGACAAATCGGTTCCGGTCTCGGCGCTCACCAACCAGCAGGCCGACAACCAGCCCCTGTTTCTCGCTGGCCAGCTCGGCATGATGATCTCGCATCCGTCCGACTACAACGTCATGCTCGACCTGCAGAAGAAGGCGACGGGCACCGACAAGGACAAGGCACAGACCGTCATCGACAACATGCGCTACGGCCTGATTCCGACCGGCCCCGACGGCAAGCGCGCCGTCGTGTTCGGCGGCTCGAACATCCACATCCTGAAGCCCGAATATGTCGAAGGGGGCAAGGTGGACGAGCCGGCCGCAAAGGCCATCATCTGCATGTGGACGAGCCCGGAATGGTCGCTGAAGATGGCCTATGCCGGATCGAACCCGGGCAACCTCAACGGCTTCAAGACCAAATGGATGAAGGAACGCCTGGATAACATCAAGTTCCTCGACGTCACGACCTCGATGCTGCCATACGGCATCCCGTTCCCGGCGCTGCCGCAGTCGCCCGAAATCATGAACATCATCGTCCCGGACATGCTGCAGAATGCCCTGACCGGAGCGATGACCGTCGACCAGGCGGCGGACGACGCGGCCAAGAAGGTGAAAGACCTGATGGGAGGCGGGCTCTAATCCGGGCCTGACCGACGATCCGATCGGCTGCGCCGCGAGCGCAGCCGATACTTCCCCAAGAACAAGGGCGCGCTACAGTGACGATCGCGACCGGCAAGGCCGAGGCTCGCCGCAGATTGCAACCCGCCGGGTCCGGCTTGCTCCGCAGTATCTGGGAGCATCGCGCCGACTACGCGTATGTGCTTCCCGCGATCGCCGTGATGCTCATCGTCATCGCCTATCCGATCTACTACACAATCGAGCTGTCCTTCTTCAACACCCCGCCCGGCCTGCAGCTTCGCGACAAGATCTTCGTCGGCATCAACAACTACACGGCCATCCTCACAAGCGAGGTGTTCTGGAAGGTCACCTGGAACACGCTTATCTGGACAGCGGCCTCCACTTTCATTTCCTTCGTCCTTGGCTTTTGCGCCGCGCTGGCGCTCCACCGTGACTTTGTCGGCCGCGGTATCCTGCGCGCCATCCTGATCATTCCCTGGGTCATCAGCGCGGTCGCCGCTTCCTATATCTGGAAGTGGATCTACCATTCGGATTTCGGGGTCATAGGCGCGGTTCTGGTTGGCCTCGGATTGGCCGGAGGGCCGCCGAATTTCATCGATAATGTCAGCACGGTGCTGCCCTCCCTGATCGTCGTCAATATCTGGCGCGAGTTTCCGTTTGCCATGATCATGATGATGGCCGGCCTGCAGACGGTTCCCGACCAGTTGCTGCGCGCCGCGACGGTCGACGGTGCCAATGCATGGCAACGCTTTTGGCACGTCACCTTCCCGCATTTGAGAAACGTCTCGACGGTGACGATCCTGCTGCTCGCGGTAGCCAACTTCAACTCCTTCATCATCCCATGGATCATGACCGGCGGCGGGCCGTCCAACGCGTCGCATATCTGGATCACCCACATCTATGAGCTTGCCTTCGGCCGGCAGCGCTGGGGCGTGGCGTCGGCCTATTCGGTGCTGCTGTTCTTCATCCTGATGACACTCGGCTATTTCTATGTCCGTGCGCTGAGCGGCAACGAGCGGAAGGACGGGAGCGCATGAGCACGATTGCCGAGACGGCCCCTCGAGACCGGGCCCGTCGCCGCATGCGAATCGACGGATGGCGGTGGGGCGGCCGCATATTCCTGGTGTTCATGCTGCTTTACACCGCCTTGCCGATGATCTGGATGCTGCTGACCTCGATCAAGTCCGGCTTCGCGGCGATGCAATTTCCGCCGCAATGGTGGCCGGACCAGCCCACTCTTGCCAGCTACCAAAAGCTGCTCGATCCGCAGAACAGCGTCGGCCAGGATTTCCTGCGCTTCTTCTGGAACAGCCTTTACGTTTCCAGTGCCACGACCATCCTTTCGGTGATCGTGGCGGTTCCCGCGGCCTACGCGTTTTCGCGCTTCACCTTCCCGGGCCGGAACTTCCTGTTCTTCGCAGTGCTGCTCCGAAATATGTTCCCGGCGGTGATCTTTCTCGTGCCGCTGTTCATCCTGATGCGCGCGCTCGGGCTGGTGAACACGCATGGATCGCTCATCCTCACCTATCTGACCTTCGGCCTGCCGCTGGCGATCTGGCTGCTCAAGGGCTTCTACGACAACATCCCGGTGCAGCTCGAGCAGGCGGCGCGCATCGACGGCGCTACACGTTTCCAGGCATTCATCCTGATCGTGATGCCGCTCTCGACGCCGGGGATCATCGCCACCGCGATCTATTCCTTCATCGGCGCCTGGAACGAGTACATCTACGCCTACACCTTCCTCTCCAAGAACGAACAGTTGACCCTGCCGGTCGGCATCCAGCGCTTCTTCTCGGAAAATACGACGGACTTCCCGGGCCTGATGGCGGCAAGCTTCATAATGAGCGTGCCCGTCGTCGTGCTGTTTCTCGTCTTGCAACGATACTTCGTACGCGCCCTGACGGAAGGCGCGGTCAAGCACTAGGAGTCGCTGCCGATGGCCCACGTGGTCCTCAAAGATCTCGTCAAGACCTATGGCGGCTTCAAAGCTGTCAACGACGTCTCGCTGACGGTCAACGACGGGGAGTTCGTCGCTCTCGTCGGCCCTTCAGGCTGCGGCAAGACAACCACGCTTAATCTCGTAGCAGGTCTGACCTCGGCAACATCGGGCGACATCGTCATCGGGGACCGCGTGGTCAACGGCCTCGATCCCAAGGACCGGGACATCGCGATGGTGTTCCAGAACTATGCGCTCTACCCGCAGAAATCGGTCTACAAGAACCTGGCCTTCCCGCTGCAGATGCGCAGGCTGCCCAGGGACGAGATCGACAAGAAGGTCAGGGAAGCGGCGCGCGTGCTCGATATGACGCAGTTGCTCGAGCGCAAGCCGCGCGAGCTTTCGGGTGGTCAGCAGCAGCGCGTGGCCCTGGGCCGCGCCCTCGTTCGAGATCCCGCTGTGTTCCTGATGGACGAGCCGCTCTCCAATCTCGACGCAAAACTGCGCGTTCAGATGCGGTCCGAGATAAAGCGGTTCCACCAGGACCTGAAGGCGACGATCATCTATGTGACGCACGACCAGCTCGAGGCCGTGACTATGGCGGACAGGATGGCGGTGATGAACGGCGGCTATCTGCAGCAATATGATTCGCCGGCGCAGGTTTTCGCCCATCCCGTGAACATGTTCGTCGCAAGCTTCGTGGGCAGCCCGGCAATGAGCCTTATTCCGCTCGAGGCATCGACGGCGAACGGCGGCACGGTGTTGACCAGCGCGGAGGGCTGGAGCCTTGAACTGTCGCCGCCCAATGCCCGGAAGGTCGCGACAGCAACGACCCGGAAAGTCGTGCTCGGCGCGCGACATTCGACGATCAAGCTGCACAAGAGTGCGGTGCCGGGCAGCGTTCCGGCCAAGGCCTACACGGTGGAGCCGACCGGCGACGTGACTTTCGTTCAGGCGTTCCTGTCCGGCGCCATCGTCAATGTCAGCGTGCCGCCGAGCATTGCCGTCGCGCCCGACGAGCGGATCTGGCTCGAGTTCGACCAGGAGCGGATGCATCTGTTCGACAGCGAAACCGAAATGGCCCTCAGGGCCGATTGACGCGGTGGATGCGTGTGGACGTGGCGCGAATGACGACGAAACTTAAGATCACCGCGATCAAGCCCTACCCAGTGTGGGTGGGAACGCGCAACCAGATGCTTGTCAAGGTCGAGACCGACCAGGGCATCTTCGGCTGGGGCGAGAGCGGCTTGAGCGGCCGCGAGAAGGCCGTGGCCGGCGCCGTCGAGCATTATCGCGAGTTCCTCGTCGGCCGCGACGCCATGCAGATCGGCCGGATCTGGCAGGAGCTTTATCGCTGCCAGTATTTCGAGGGCGGGCGGGTTCTGCAGGCGGCGATTTCCGCCATCGACATCGCCCTTCACGACATCAAGGGCAAGGCGCTGGGAGTGCCGGTCTACGAACTGCTCGGCGGCAAGCAGCGCGACCGCATCCCCACCTTCGCCTCGACCGGAGACGAGGCCGAGGGCGATGCTGCCATCGAACGCGCCCATGAGTTGCGCGCGCAGGGATGGCAGGCGATCCGCTTCTTTCCCTCCGGCCAAAGCAGCAAGGACATCTTCGAGCCGCGCGAGTCGATCGGCGCTACGGCGAGCATGCTGAACAAGGCGCGCGCGGCGCTGGGCGAGGACGTGGTGCTCGGCATCGACTATCATCATCGGCTGTCGGTGGCGGAGGCCGCGAGCTTCTGCAACAAGCTCGGCCGCGGCGTGCTCGATTTCCTCGAGGAGCCGATACGCGACGAGACGCCGGAGGCCTACGAGTCCCTGCGCAGGATGACCGACATCCCCTTTGCCATCGGCGAGGAATTTGCCAGCAAGTGGCAGTTCCTGCCCTATATCGAGCGCGGCATCCACCAATTCAACCGGCTCGATGTCTGCAATGTCGGCGGGCTCACCGAGGCGATGAAGGTAGCCGGCTGGAGCGAAGCGCATTATGTGGACCTGATGCCGCACAACCCGCTCGGTCCGGTGTGCACCGCCGCGACCGTGCATCTGGCCGCCGCGGTGCCCAATTTCGCCTGGCTCGAAACCAGGGCGCCTGAACGAAAGCTGGGCTTCGATAACTCCGACTTCTTCCCTGTGCAGCCGCGGCTCGACGGGACCGATTACCCGGTGGGCGATCTGCCGGGGCTCGGCGTCGAGGTCAACGAGGAGGCGATCAAGGCGCAGAGTTTCCGCTTCTGGGAAGCGCCTCATCTCAAGCGCCGCGACGGTTCCGTCACCAACTGGTAATTCTTTCACACCGGAGTTCGACAATGACGCATATTCCCGACATCACGCGTCCGCCCAAGGACGTGATCGACGCGCTGAAGGAGATCGGCGCCGCGACGGTTGCCGGCACGCTTGGCCATATGGGCTTCCGCAGTCCGCACATGGTCGGCCCGGTGGCACAGAACCATGGCAAGTCGATCGTCGGACCGGCGTTGACGCTGCAATTCCTGCCGCAGCGGCCGGACCTGTTCGACGAGGGAGAATATACCGATCCGGAGACGCAACTGCACCGGCACGTGCTCTACCATGCGCAGGAGGGCGACGTGGTCGTGGTCGACGCCCGCGGCGATATGAGCTCGGGCGTCTTCGGCGATATGATGTCGACCTATTTCAAGGGCAGAGGCGGCGCCGGCATCGTCATCGATGGATGCATGCGCGACCGGCCCAATGTCGAAAAGCTCGATCTGCCCCTGTGGCTGCGCGGCTGGACGCCAAACTATCATGTGCAGACCAGCATCTATCCCAACGCGGTCAATGTTCCGATTGCCTGCGGCGGCGTCACGGTGATCCCCGGCGACATCATCGTCGCCGACGATGACGGCGCGGTGGTGGTTCCCGTCGCAATGGCCGCCAAGGTCATCGAAGAGGCACAGAAGCATCACGATTGGGAAGAGTTTTCACGCGAGAAGCTGATGCAGGGCGCTCCCTTGCAACGATACTATCCGCTGCACGACGATGCCCGCACAGAGTATGAGGAGTGGCGCAGGACAAGACGCCTTTGAGTTGGCAAGCGCGCTCCCAGCCCGGCGGCACGAGGCATCGACCATCCGGTCGCGCAAAGGCGGCTTCCCTCGCCATGAAGGCCTATTCGAACGAGTAGGTAAATCCTTCCGGCGACGCGCCGACGATGACTTTCGCCATCTTCTTGCCCTCGAGCGAGCGGTTGAGGACGCCGCGGCTGAGTTCAGGCAGCAGCGTGTTGGTGAGGATGGCGTCGATCATGCGGCCGCCGGACTCGATCTCCGTGCAGCGCGCCTTGACCAAGTCCATGACGCCGTCGCCGATCACGAGCTCGGCGTCATTGGTGTCCTTGAGGCGCTTGGCGATCTTGCCGAACTGGTGACGGGCGATCGCCTCGATCATGGAATCCGACAACGGGTAATAGGGTATCGTGACGACGCGACCGAGGAAGGCGGCCGGGAAGACCTTCAGCAGCGGGGCGCGCAGCGCGGTATCGAGATCGTCGATGCCGGTGCGCACCGTGCCGTTCCTGGTGCGATCCATGATGACGTCGGATCCGACATTCGAGGTGAGCAGGATCAGCGTGTTCTTGAAGTCGATGCGGCGGCCTTCGCTGTCGTCCATCATGCCCTTGTCGAAGACCTGGAAGAATATCTCGTGCACGTCGGGATGCGCCTTCTCGACCTCGTCGAGCAGGATCACCGAATAGGGTTTCCTGCGCACCGCCTCAGTCAGGATGCCGCCCTTGCCGTAGCCGACATAGCCGGGCGGCGCGCCCTTGAGCGTCGAGACGGTGTGCGCTTCCTGGAACTCCGACATGTTGATCGAGATCAGGTTCTGCTCGCCGCCGTAAAGCGTCTCGGCAAGCGCCAGCGCGGTCTCGGTCTTGCCGACGCCGGAGGGGCCGCAAAGCAGGAACACGCCGACCGGTTTTTCCGGGGCGCCGAGGCCGGCGCGGCTGGTCTGCACGCGCCTGGCGATCATCTCCATCGCGTGATCCTGACCGACCACGCGCTCGGACAGGGTCGCGACGAGCCTGAGCGCCTTTTCTGTCTGGCTGGACAGCATGCGTCCGGTCGGGATGCCGGTCCAGTCCTGTACCACGGCGGCGACCGCATTGCGGTCAACCGAGGGCAGGATGAGCGGTGTCTCCCCCTGCGCCGCGGCAAGCTCGGCCATCAGTTCGCGCAGCCGCGCCAGATTGGCAGCGGCTTCGTCCGCCGGCTCGGCGGACACCGCTTCGGCCTTCGCAGCCTTGGCGTTCGTGGCCTCGGCCTTCTTGGTCTCGGCAGCCTTGCCGTCGCCAATCTTGCTCTCGCCGATCTTGCTCTCGGGAGCCCTTTGCTCTGGCGCCTTCGCCGCGCCCTCCGCGCTCTCTGCCTCCGCAGCGGCCCCTTCGTCCGGCGCCGCATCGAGCGGCACGCCCTCGCCGCGCAATTTTGCGCGCAGGTCGAGTATCTCGGCCACCAAGGCCTTTTCCCGGTCCCAGCGCGCCTGGGCAGCGGCCAAAGCGGTCGCGGTTTCCGCCAGCCCGGCGTCGACACGGGCCTGCCGGTCGGCGACGTCGATGCCGATCGCGGCCTCGCGGCCGATGATGCCGCTCTCGACCTCCAGCGCCTGGCGGCGGCGCAGGATGTCCTCGACCTCGGCCGGCGTCGCATGCTGCGAAACCGCGACGCGCGCGCAGGCGGTATCGAGCAGGCTGACCGCCTTGTCCGGCAATTGCCTAGCCGGGATGTAGCGGTGCGACAGCGAGACCGCCGCCTCGATCGCCTCGTCCAGGATCTGCACCTTGTGGTGCTGCTCCAGCACGCCGGCGACGCCGCGCAGCATCAGCACGGCCACCGCTTCCGACGGCTCGTCGATCTTGACCACCTGGAAACGGCGGGTGAGCGCCGGGTCCTTCTCGATATGCTGCTTGTACTCAGCCCAGGTCGTGGCCGCGATGGTGCGAAGCTCGCCGCGCGCCAATGCCGGTTTCAAGAGATTGGCGGCATCGCCGGTCCCGGCCGCGCCGCCAGCGCCGATCAGCGTATGCGCCTCGTCGATGAACAGGATGATCGGCACCTCTGAGGCCTGGACCTCGTCGATGACCGCCTTCAGCCGCTTCTCGAATTCGCCCTTGACGCTGGCGCCGGCCTGCATCAGCCCGACATCGAGCATGCGCACGCTGACATTCTGCAGTGTCGGCGGCACGTCGCCCTGGGCGATGCGCAGCGCAAAACCCTCGACGACCGCGGTCTTGCCGACGCCGGCCTCGCCAGTCAGGATCGGGTTGTTTTGCCGACGGCGCATCAGGATATCGACGATCTGCCTGATTTCCGGGTCGCGGCCGACGACAGGGTCGATCTTGCCGTCGCGGGCGCGCTGGGTGAGGTCGGTGGCATATTTCGCCAGCGCCGAATCCCCACCCGGACCGCGCTTCATCGGTGTCTCGGCAGCGCGCTCGGCGGGCGGTGAGCCGGCCTCGAGCGAGCCTTCGGTGACATCGGCGAAGCGGGAGATGACCCCATCGGCGTCGATCTTGTCGAATTCGGCGCTGATCTTGGAGACCAGGCCCTCCAGCACCGGCGTCTTCAGGCAGGCAAGCAGGATATGGGCGCTGCGCACTTCCTCGACGCCGAACTCCAGCGTCGCAAGATTCCATCCTTCCTGGATGGCGTGGAAGATGTGGTCGGAAAATTCCTCCACCGAGGTGGCGCCGTAGGGCAGCTTGTCGATGGCACGGGTCATGTCGGCCGTCAGCCGGCTGGCATCGAGTCCGGCGTCGGCGACGATCATCTGTACATCCGAGCGCTCTGACAGCACCAGTTGCTGGATGAAATGGACAAGCTCGACATAAGGATTGCCGCGCAGCTTGGCCGTGTCGGCCGCGGCCTTGAAGGCGCGCACCCCGGTGGCGTTCAGCTTGGCGACCAGTTCCTTACGCTTGAAGCTCTGCGATGACCGGCGCTGTTCCATCGAACCTGCTCCCGCAACCTGCCGACCGTACCCTGCCATATAAGCGGCTGCTTGACAAAGCCGCATGCCGGATAAGGTTTTTTGAATCCATCCGGGCGGCACCGCCCGGTTACACAAGCCTTGCAAACTCGTGGCCAACAAACACGATTGCTCTCCAGGCTATGCGAGCCATTTCACATACCGGGTCCGGCAATCGCGCAATGGGTTTGGCCGAAGAAAAAACGGTGGCGTTTAGCTTCCGTTAGTTTTTGCGCAGTTGCTCAATTGTCGTCGCATGAGGCCGGTGATAACGTTACGTCACATAGGGGTCTCAGGGCCGCTGGCTGGGGGTTGGTGTGATTGATCTCGCACTCTGGCTGAATCCTCTGAACGGTGAGAATCCGTCGGGAGAGGACTTGCGCAACGACCCGGCCTTTCATGAGCTGGAGCGCCTGGCCGAGCCTCAGCTCAAAGTTGTCCATGACGGCAACAGCAAGCCCACTTCGCAATCCAGTCCGGTCGACTGGGCGGCGGTGCTCGAAAGGGCCGAAGAGTTGCGCGCCCGCGGCCGGGACCTGCGCCTGCTGGTTATCGTCACGCGGGCCTTGGCCAACGAGGAAGGGCTGGCCGGCCTCGCCCAGGGCCTGACGTTGATCGCCAAGACGTTCGACCAGCATTGGGACACGATGCATCCGGCATTACGGGCGAACGCGCCGCCGCGCGATGCTGCCTTGCGGCGCATCAACGCGCTGCTCGATCTGCAGAACGGCCAGGAAGGCTTGCTGGCGAACCTCAGGCAGATGGCCTTCTTCTCCCCGCGCGCGATCGGACCGATCAGCGGCCGGGACCTCGAACAGGCTGCGCTCGACGAACGCGTCATGCTCCAGGAAGCAGCCTCCGGCCTTGGGACCGCCGAAAAGGCGGCGCTGACGAGCGCCCACAATCAGCTGTTGAACCGCGTGCGGACCGGATGCGCGGCGCAAATCGATCAAGCAGCGGATGTGATGACGTCGCTGCTCGCCGACGCGCGGGCCGCGATCGCCGCCCTCGACGCGGTGGACGCCGCGCTCAATGCCCGCATCGACGGCCATGGCGCCACGGTCCCGGAATTGAAGAAGTTCCTGCAGCGTTTGCTGACGACGCTGGAGCGGAATTCCGGTGCCGGCGCCACGGCGAATGGCGCCGCGAAGGCCGCTCCGCAGGCGGCGGCGGAACCAGCAATGCCCGCCCGCAACGGTCATGGAGCCGAGACGATGGCAAGTGTGGCAAGCCCTGTGGACGCGGGCGCCGGTCTGCCGGACCGGATCAACTCGCGTGACGAGGTCGTCAAATGCCTCGACCTCGTGGTCGCCTTCTACGACCGCACCGAACCATCCAGCCCCATTCCGCATCTGGCGCGGCGCGTGCGCCGGATGGTGCACATGGATTTCGTGGAACTGATGGAAGATCTCGCCCCGTCGGGGCTGAAGGAGTTCCGGCTGCTTGCCGGCGTTCCCGATCCCAAGAAGCCGGCCCAGAAGGATGAAAGGTAGAAAAGCATGCCAGCAGAGAGCAAAGCGAAGGTCATCGAAAGAAACCGCGCGCCGCGCGTGCAGATCGCCTACGACGTCGAAACGTACGGCAGCCCGACGACGATCGAACTGCCGTTCGTCATGGCCGTGATGGCCGACCTTGCGGGCGCTTCGCAGACCAAGGAAGCGTCGAAGTCGGTGCTCGACCGCAACTTCGTCGAAACCGACGCCAACCGCTTCCCGAAATTCATGGAGGCGATGGGGCCGCGCGTGAAGGCGCGGGTGAAGAACACCCTGCCGCAGGCCGAGGGCCAGGAGCGGGACGAAGAGCTCATGGTCGATCTCACCTTCTCCAAGATGGGCGACTTCGCGCCGGACAAGATCGCCGAGCAGGTCCCGCAATTGGCCGAGATCCTGAAGATGCGCCGTCAGCTCGAGGAGCTGCTCGGCTTCATGGACGGCCGGGTCGACGCGGAGAAGCGCATCGCGCAGCTTTTGAACAACGAGCCGCTGCTGAGCAAGATCGCCAGCCAGGCGATGGATGACGGCAAGGGCGAGGAGTAAGTCATGGCCGAAGAGCAAAAGACCGCAGCCGCCACCGCCGAGGCGGAAGCCATAGATCTTGGCGAATTCAGCGGACTTCTGGAAAAGGACTTCAAGGTCAAGAAGGACGACAGCGAGAAGCTGCAGCAACTGGTGCGCAACCTGGCTTTGGCCGCACAGTCGCGCTCCGAGACCACAACCATCTCTTCCAATGCGATCAAGTCGATCAAGTCGCTGATCGCCGGCATCGACAAGATGCTGACGACGCAGGTCAACGAGATCCTGCATGCGCCGGAAGTGCGCGAGATGGAAGGCACGTGGCGCGGCCTCTGGTACCTGATCAACAACACCGAGACCGATACCAAGCTGAAGATCCGGGTGATGAACATCTCCAAGGAGCAGCTGGCCGACACGCTCGAGGATTATGAAGGCCAGATGTGGGACCAGAGCCCGATCTTCAAGAAGGTCTACACGGACGAGTATTCGATGCTGGGCGGCGAGCCGATCGGCTGCATCATCGGCGCCTACGAGTTCTCGAACCACCCGCGCGACGTCGGCCTGCTGCGCAACATCTCCGGCGTCTGCGCCTCGGCGCACACGCCGTTCATCGCCGCCGCCTCGCCGCGGCTGTTCCGCATGGACAGCTGGCAGGAACTGCCCAACCCGCAGGACCTGCAGATGATCGTCAACAACCCGGCCTATGCCTCGTGGCAGTCGCTGCGCGAGAGCGAGGACGCCCGCTATATCGGGCTCACCATGCCGCGCGTGCTGGCGCGCCTGCCCTACGGCTCCGAAACCGTTCCGGTAAAGGGCTTCACCTTCGAGGAGGAGGTGGGCGGCGACCACAACAAATATGTCTGGATGAACGCCGCCTTTCCCATGGGCGTCAACATCAACCGCAGCCACAAGCTCTATGGCTGGGGCACGCAGATCCGCGGCGTCGAGAATGGCGGCACGGTGCTCAACCTGCCGGTGCACGCCTTCCCGACAGACGACGGCTCGATCGCAATGAAATGCCCGACCGAGGTCGCCATCGACGACCGGCGCGAGGCGGAACTGGCCAAGCTCGGCCTGATGCCGATCCTGCACCGCAAGAATACCGACCTGGCGGCCTTCATCGGCGCTCATTCGCTGCAGGACGACGAGACGCGCGCCGGGCGCCTGGTCGACCCCGACGCCCAGTCGAACGAACGGCTGAGCGCCAACCTGCCCTACCTCTTCCCGGTGTCGCGCTTCGCGCATTACCTGAAGGCGATCGCGCGCGACAAGATCGGCTCGTTCAAGGAACGCACCGACATGCAGATCTGGTTGACCGAATGGATCAACCGGTACGTGCTGGCCAATCCAGCCTTCGCCGACGACAAGGCGCGCGCCAAGCGCCCGCTCGCTGCGGCCGAGGTCCAGGTCGACAGCGTCGAGGGCCGGCCCGGTTACTACAATGCCCGTTTCTACCTGCGTCCGCACTACCAGCTGGAAGGCATCAATGCCTCGCTCCGGCTGGTGTCGGAATTGCCGTCAGTGAAGGGCTGAAATCGCAAGCAAAGTCATCTTGTTTCGTAGCGGTGGAGAAAGACAATGCCAGAAAGAACCGATGCGCCTTCGATGAAGATCGACGGCTTCCTGAAAGTCCCGGACATCAAGGGCCCTAGCAAGCGCGACGGCCATGAAGACGAAATCGAGATTCATGGCGTCGACTACAAGATGATCGCGCCTTACGACCCCAATTCGCTGTCGCGGCGCGGCCGCGTGTCGATGGGAATGATCAAATTCTTCAAGCATTATGACAAGTCGTCGCCCTACCTGAAGAAGGCGCTGTTCGAGAACAAGGCGCTCGACGAGGTGGTGTTTTCGGCGCGCCGCACCATCGACGGCGAGACCAGCGACTATCTGGTGGTCACGCTCACCGACGCCTCGATCATGGAATACGACATGCGGCAGGCCCGCGACGAGGCGGACCTGATCGAGGAAGAAGTCAGCTTCGCCTACAAGAAGATCAAGTTCGTCTACGACAAGGACGACGAGATCGAAATGGACGTCTATGTCGGCAAGTGAGGCCAAGCGGCCTGGCTCGAAAGCGCAGCTCGCGGGCAGCTCGCGGGCAAAACGCGAGGCGGTCCAGCCCTCCCTCTGGGACCGCCTCGTCAACGATCTGCCCGGGCTGACGTCGGAAATCGACGGGCTGCGCCGCCTGCTGGACGAAGAACTCGGCGCCGAGCGCGCCGAGGCTCTTCTTGCCGGCAGCGCGCGCGCCATCGATGCCGATGCCGAGTTGACATCCGAGCAGAAACGGCGGCTGCACAGGCTGGTCTTCCAGACCGAGCACCGCACCGAGATCGAAAGCCGCGGCGTGGTGGTGTCGGCGCGCGTGCTCAGGGAAGCGGTCCGGCGCGACATCGAGGCCCTGTTCAACACCGAGCGTTTCGAGTCCGTCCCGATGCTTTCCGATGCCGAGCATGAACAGCCTTTGGACGAATTGCCGCCGCTCGCCGACTTTCCGGAAGTGCGCCGCAGCGTCGTCAATTACGGCGTGCCGTCCTTTTCGGGCCGTTCGTCGCGGGATTTCGACCGCGATACTTTAGCGCGCGAGATCCGCGCGGTGCTCGCCACTTTCGAGCCGCGTCTCAGGGAAAGCGCGACGACCGTGAATGTCACGCTTGGCGACAAGACCGTCGGTCTCAAGATCGAGATCGACGCGGTGCTGATCATGACGCCGACGCCGGAACGCATGCGGCTGCGCACCACGATCAATCTCGACAACGGCCTGGCGCGAACCGAATTCCGGGAGACCTGAGATGGATCGGGTCTTCGTGGAGTATTACGAAGAGGAACTGACCCATATCCGCGCGCTGGCCGCGGAATTCGCCGACATGCATCCGGCGGTGGCCCGCAATCTTTCCCTCGACACCGTCCCCTGCCCCGATCCCTATGTCGAACGGCTGCTCGACGGCGTGGCCTTCCTGGCGGCACGCACGCGGCTCAAGGTCGACGCGGAGCGCTCGCGCTTCTCGCGCGCCGTGCTCGACGTGCTCTATCCCGACCTTGTGACGCCGGCGCCGGCGACGGCGATGGCCGTGCTGAAACCTGGACAGCAGGTGCAGTCGATGATCGCCGGCCATGCCGTGGCGCGTGGCACGCGGCTGGTTTCCGGCCTGCATCCTGGGCTTTCGACGCGCTCAACCTTCACCACCGCGCAAGAGGTCACGCTGTGGCCGATCGCGATCGATTCGGTCAGCTATTTCCAGGACCGCAGCGCGCTGGCCGCCGCCGGCATCGCGGCGGTCGGCGGCGTGCGCGGCGAAGCGGCGTTCCGCATCGCGCTTACCCGGACCGGAAAGAGCAATCTCGGCGAATTGTCGCTCGACCGTCTCGACCTCTATTTCGCCGGGCGCGCCAAGGCGCCGCTCATCTTCGACGCGATCTTCGGCGCCTGTTCGGCCGTCGGCGCGCGGCCGGAAGGCAAGACCAATCCGCTCACCGCCCTGCCCGAGCCCGAAATGATCGGCATCCACGACGATGAAGCGCTGATGCCGCGCACGCGGCCGACCTTCGAGGGATACCGGCTGCTGCGCGAATATTTCATGATCCCCGAGCGCTTCCACTATGTGCGCGTCGCCGGCCTTCAGCCGGTGGTGCGCAAATGCGACGGGGGAATGGAGATCATCTTCCTGTTCCGACGTCCGGTGCCGGAACTCGCCGATGTGGCAGTGGCCGATTTCGAGCTGTTCGCGACGCCGATCATCAATCTGTTCGAACGCGAGTGCAACGTCATCGAGATCGATCCGCGGCGGACGCGCCAGGTGCTGCACGCCGACCGCACGCGGGCGCGCGACTTCGAGATATTCCGGGTAACGCGGGTTGAGGACGCCGACGCGGAAGGCAGCGAGGCAATCATTCCTGAATTGTTCAGCCTGGGGCAGAACCGCGGCAGCGGCTGGGTCTATTCGACCGAGCGGCGCCCGCGACGGGCCACGGAGGATGAGCGGCGCGACGGCCTGACCCGCACCTCCTACACCGGCGACGACGTCTTCCTCGCCATCTCGCGGCCGGCCGGCAGCCAACCCAACCGGGCGCTCAAGCGGCTCGACGTGATGGCGCTCTGCACCAACCGCGACCTGCCGATCCTGGACGATACGCCGTCGCTGACGCTGGAGACCGCCGACCCGGTGGAAGCGGTGCGCCTGCTCGGCGCGCTGCGGCCGCCGCAGCCGGCGATCCCGGCAGCGCTGCCGGCCGGCGCCGAAGGCGAATCCCGCGCCGACAATCTCGCCTGGCGGCTGGTGGCGCAGCTCTCGCTCAATTTCCTGAGTCTCGCCAAGGAAGGCCGCGGCGTCGATCCGCTGCATGCCTTGCTCGACCTCTATGCCGATCGCGGCGATCCTAGCCTTGCCCGCAACGTGCATTCTATCACCCGCATCGACTCGCGGCCGGTGATCGAGCGGCTCAAGATCGACGGACCGATGTGTTTCGGCCGCGGCACCGAAGTCACGCTGCATGTCGACCAGTCGGTGCTGGCGGGGCAAAGCACGCTGCTGCTTTCGGCCCTGCTGGCGCGGCTGTTTGCCCGCCATGCCGGGATAAACGGTTTCGTGCGGACGCGTACGCGGCTGCTGCAGAAGCAGGAGGATGTGCCATGGCCGATGACGCCCGGCAATCGCTACCTGATCTAGCGCAGCCGGCCCCAGCCGAGACCGAGGCGCTGTCGGAGAGCTTCGACTTCTTCGAGCTGCTGCGCCGCCTGGAGCAGCGGCGCGGACTGTTCGGGCATTCCGGAACCGCCGACCGCGAGCCGGCAAGGCTCGGCCAGCATGTGCGGCTGAGCTTCTCGGCCAGGGACGTGATCAAATTCCAGGATGCTGGCGAAAAGGCTCCGGCGCGGGTGACGATCGCCAATCTCGGCCTGCTCGGGCCGGAAGGACCGATGCCGCTGCATCTGACGCGCTGGGTGCTCGACCGGCTGTCGCAGCGCTGGTTCACCGGCGCCGACGCCCAGCAGACCAGCGACACGACCTTCGTCGACTTCGTCAACATCCTGCAGCATCGCATGATTGCGCTCTACTACCGCGCATGGGCCGATGCGCATCCGGCGGTGCAGGTCGAACGTTCGGTCGGCGGGCGCGTGCGCGCCATGCTGGAGGCCATGGCCGGGATCGGCCTTCCCGGCACGCAGGATCCCGAGCTCGATACGGTGCGGCTGCGCCAGGCCGGGTCGCTGGCCAACCAGGTCGACGGCGCGGAGCGGCTGGCGCTTTTTCTCGCCACGGCCTTCAAGGTGCCGGTTGAGATAAAGGAATTCGTCGCCGCCTGGATCACGATTCCCGCGGCGCTGCAGAGCCGCGTCGGCAAGGCCTATGCCGCGCTCGGCGGCGGAGCGACGATCGGCCCGCGCGTCTTCAGCCGGCAGAGCCGGATCGAATTGCGTGTCGGCCCGCTGAGCCTCGACGATTTCAAGTCGTTCCTGCCCGGAGAACGGCGCCTTGGCCTGTTCAAGAAGGCGGTGCGCGACATGATCGGCGAAGCGCTCGACGTCGATCTGCGCATCGTGCTCGCGCGCGACGCCGTGCCTTCGCCGAAGATGGGAACCATCCAGCTCGGCCGGACCTCCTGGCTTTCGCGTCCCGCCGAAAAGGGCGACGCCGACGATCTCAGGCTGCGCACCATCGTCGGCTGGCGGCCGGACATGGCGGAGGCAGCCTGATGAGCCTGCTGCTGACCCTGGAACAAGGCCCGCGCTCGCAGGCGGTCAGGCAGGCCCGGCTCGACGAGGGCGAACTGGTGATCGGCCGCAGCGCCGATGCCGGTTGGCAGATCGACGATCCGGACATGTTCGTCTCGCGCGCGCATTGCAAGATCAGCGGCGGCCGCGACGGCTATTACGTCACCGACACGTCGAGCAGCGGATTGTTCATCGACGATTCCGACAGCCCGCTCGGCACCGGCAGGTCGACGCGCCTGCAAAGCGGCATGCGGCTGCGCATGGGCGACTATGTGCTCCATGTCGAGGTTCAACCCAGCGCCGGCCACACGTCGATCGGTCAGGCGCCGATCGCCAACGCCGCGCCGGCATGGTCGCCACAATCGCGGACGCCAGCCAGCATCGGCGGCGACGATTTCTTCTCGGCCAAGGTCGAGGAGGAGCCGCTGCGGCCGCGCCCGGCCGGGCTGCCGGATCCGTTCGAGCAGCCTGTGCCCGGAGCCTACGATCGCGCCTCGAACCAGCGCAGCTCGCCCGCCTTCGACGACCCGTTCAGCCTCGATCCGGTTGCGACGCCGGCCTCGGACGAGGAGCCCGCCGTCGGCCGGTCGGATCCGTTCGGCTTCGGCAACATGCCGTTGCGCAGCGATATGCCCGAACCCGCGGCGAAACCGTCCGGCTTCGACGATTTCAGCTTCGGGCCAGCCGCGATGCCCGCTTCCGGCAACAGCGCCGATCCAGCTGGCCGCGTCGAAAAGGCCGCCGAGAAGCCGCAGGCCGCCCGCCCATGGGAGACGCCGGTGCGGGCCGAACCCGCTGCGCCGCCGCGTCCCGCTTCCAAACCGTCGCGTCCGACGCAACCGGCGCCCAGCGACATGGCGTTGCGCGCCGCGTTCCTGCGCGGCATCGGCGTCGAGGAGGCCGACTTTCCCGGACGCGACGCGATCGCCGAAATGGAGAAGTTCGGGCGCGAATACAGGCTGATGCTCGACGGCCTGATGCAGCTCCTGCGCAAGCGCGCCGAGGAAAAGGGCAGCGCGCGTGTCGCCCAGACCATGGTCGGCGCCTCCGAGGTCAACCCGCTGAAGTTCCTGCCGACGGTCGAAGACGTCATCGTGACCATCATCGCGGAACGCAGCCCCGGCTTCCTCTCCGGCGAGGCGGCGATCGGCGACGCGGTGAAGGACCTCGCGCAGCACCACGTGCGCGCCTGGCGCGGCGTGCAGGCGGCGCTGCGGCGCATGATCGACCGCTTCGATCCGGCCGCGATCGAGGAAGAGCTCAAGTCCAGTTCCGCGATCGGCAATCTGCTCGCCGGCGGGCGCAATGCCAAGCTGTGGGAGCTTTACCAGAAACGCCACCGCGACATCGCCCAGAGCGCGGAATCGAGCTTCCTGGGCGAGATCGGCGCAGATTTCAGGGATGCATATGAAGAGGAGTAGGGACATGATCGACAGACGTGGATTCATCGTCGCCATCGGCGCGGCGGGGCTGCTTGCGGCTTGCCAGAGCGGCCCGCCGAAAGCATCGGTCATCTCGGTCAACGTGACCGGTGGCGCCGGCATGAATCCGGGACCGGGCGGCGGCGACAGGCCGGTGACCGTGCTGGTGATGCGGCTTGCCAGCACCGGCAAGTTCAACTCCGCCGATTATTTCGCGCTGCAGGGCGATGCCGGCTCGGCGCTGGGCGCCGACCTCATCGGTTCGGACGCGATCTCGGTCGCTCCCGGCAAGACGGCGGCCAAGACCATCACGGTCGAACCGAACGCGACGGCGCTCGGCTTCGTCGCGCTGATCCGCGAACCCGGCGGACGCAATTGGCGCACGACCAAGTCGGTATCGCCGGGGTCGAAATTCACCATCAACGTCAGCCTCGGCAAGGGCGGCATTTCCGCCTAGCAGACTGACGACAAGGCAGTGCAGAGAGCAGTGGCATGAGCGACGCAAACAGGGTGCTGTGGTCAGAGGGCCTGTTTCTCAGGACCCAGCATTTCCAGCAGCAGGACCGGTTTTTCGAGGGGATGGTGCGCGGCGCCTTGCAGGCCGGCCAGCTCCATACGTTCGGCTTCCAGCAGCTGACGCTCGACCAGTCGCTGCTCGATGCCGGCCAGGTGTCGATCGTGTCCGCCCGGGGCATCTTCCCGGACGGTACGCCCTTCTCCATCCCGGAGCTGATGGACGCGCCGAAGCCGCTGCCGGTCACCGCCGACACCGGCGCCGGGTCGGTGCTGGTGGCGTTGCCACTGGAGCCGCCCGGCGGCGTCGGCTTCGATCCGGCGCATGCCGCGTCGACGGGCGCGCGCTACCACGGCAAGATCGTTGCGGTGCGCGATGCCGTGCAGGGCGGCGCCGATCCGGAGGAGATCGAAGTCGCCCGGCCGCAAGCCGTGCTGCTGGCGCCTGGCAAATCGGTCGGCGGCTACACGGCGCTGCCGGTCGCCGACATCAAAGGCGTGCGCGCGGACGGCGGCGTCTCGCTCGACCAGGCCTTTTTGCCGCCGACGCTGATCACCGGCGCGGTCCACTGGTACCGGCAATTGCTGCAGGAGGTCGTCACCGGCCTCGACCAGATCGCCGAGGCGCATGGCAAGATGGTGATGGGCGGCGCCGGCCGCAGCGTCGAAGATTTGCTGATGCTGCACCTCGCCAATGCCGCGCGGCCGCGCCTTGCGCATATGCTGGCGCAGGATGTCTTCCATCCGGCCGAGCTCTATCTCGAGCTTGCCGGCCTCGCCGGCGAGATGGCGACCTACGGCTCGAGCTCGCGGCGGCTCGGCGAATTGCCGGCCTACGACCACATGGCGCCCGGCCCGGCCTATATGGCGCTGGCGGACGCCTTGCGTTCGCTCATCCTCAGCCTGCGCTACATCGAGCCGAAATCGCGCGCGCTGCCGGTCATGCGGCACGCGACCAATGTCTGGAAGGTGCGCATCGACAACCCGAAGCTTTTGGTCGCCAGCCGCATCGTCATCCGCGTCGGCTCCGAGCTTTCGGAAGATGCACTGCGCAAGATCTTCGTCAACCAGGCGACAGTCGGCTCCGCCGACCAGTTCGAAGGGCTGTGGAAGTCGCGCCTGCCCGGCATTCCGCTGAAACCGCTCCATTCGCAGCCGCGCGAGATCCCGTATGACGGCGACAGGCTGTGCCTGGAGCTCGACCAGAAGAGCGAGCATTGGGCCTCGCTACTCGACGCGCCCGGCTTCGTCATCGGCGTTTCCGGTGTCCTGCCGAGCGAGCCGCAGGTCGACTGCTATTCGGTGAACAGGTGAGGTCATGAGCCGGGATGATCCTTTCGGACTGTCGGAGGATCGCGAGCGCACCCGCATCCGCCTGACCGGTGCCGCGCCCCGGCCGATGGCGCCGCTGGCGCCCGGCGCGCCGGTCAAACGGGCGCGCGCCCATCCCAACACGCTGATCAACATCTTCGCGCCGCTGCTCGAATTCGCGCCGGAACTCGAAAGCGCGCTGGCGCCGGAGAACCCGGAAGTCATGCGCACGCGCCTGCTCGACGAGCTGGTGCGGGCCCGCGATGCCGCTGTTGCCGCGGGCTCATCGCTGGAGCGCGCCGACCAGGCGGCCTGGGCGGTGGCGGCGCTGCTCGACGATCTCGCGCTCAACACCCCATGGGGCGGCGCCAGCGCCTGGCCGCGCCAGCCGCTTGTGGTCATGCTGCGCGGCGACGTCGATGCCGGCACCCAGTTCTTCACCCGCCTCGACGAGCTGGAGCGGCATCCCAACCGCGACCGCGAGATGCTGGAGCTGCAATATTACTGCCTGGCGCTCGGCTTCCGCGGCAAATACCGCGTGCCCGGCCGCGCCGGCGACCGTTCGCTCAACGCCGTGCGCGTGGCGGCGGCGCGCTTTCTACGCAACGCGGACGCCGAGGACGCGCCGCTGTCGCCGAACTGGAGAGGCGTGATCGCCTCCGACGAGCCGCAGCGCTTCATCGTTCCGATCTGGGTGATGGCGCTTGCCGCGATCGTCGTTGCCGCGGCCGCCTATATCGGCCTGTCGATGGGCCTGAGCAGCCAGGCGGTCGAGCTTTCCGCGCTGGTGCGCACGCTGCCGCCGGCCTCGCGCGGCGACATCACCCGCGCGGCGCCCAAGCAGGATGCGCCCGCGCCCGAGCCGCAGCCGGTTGATTTCGCGCTGCTGCCGGAATTCAAGGCCGAGGCGCCGGACAACCTCAAAGGGGCGCTCAGCGGCACCGAGAGCGTCTCGCTGGCCAAGCTGGTCATCCAGTCCTCCAATCCCGAGCTCTTCCAGTCCTCCCGACCGACGCTGACGGAAGGATACGAACCGCTGATCGCAGCGATCGCCAAGGTGATCCTGGACAACAAGGAGCTGATCGGAAAAATCACCGTCGTCGGCCATACCGACAATGTGCGCCTGCAAAAATCCAACCCGCTGGCCAGCAACCAGCGTCTGTCGGAAGCGCGCGCCGAGACCATAGCCAAGCTTCTGGTGCAAGCCGGCGTGTCGCAGGAGAGCATCTCTTCCGAGGGCCGCGCCGAAACCGATCCGGTGGCGGACAACTCGACGCGCGAGGGCCGCTCGCTCAACCGGCGCGTCGAGGTTCTGGTCGAGAAGAGGCTCTGAGATGTTCATCCTGCGCTTCCTCTGGGCCGTTATCACCTCGCGTTTTCTCTGGACGCTGATCGGCATCGCGCTGCTTTCGCTGCTGATCTGGGTGTTCGGCCCGATCGTGCAGATCGGCCCTTACGCGCCGTTCGAATCCGACAATGTGCGTATCGCCATCATCGCCGGGCTGATCATCCTGTGGCTGATCTGGCTGATCGTCGCGCAACGCCGCGCGATCCGCGCCAACCGCATGTTCGTCGCCGAGATCGCGGCGCCGGTCGCCGAAAAGCAGCTTACGCCCGGCGAGGAAAGCGTGGCCGCCGTCGGCGCCAAGTTCGGCGAGGTGATGGCGGAGCTGAAGCGCCGCAAGCTCGGCGGCAGAAAGTTCCTGCGCGAGATGCCCTGGTACGTGATCGTCGGCCCGCCGGCCACCGGCAAGACCACGGCATTGCGCCAGTCCGGCCTCAATTTCCCGATCGACCTCACGGACGACCTGCAGGGCGTCGGCGGCACGCGCAATTGCGACTGGTTCTTCTCCGAGAACGCGGTGCTGATCGACACAGCGGGCCGCTACGTCCAGCAGGAAAGCCAGCCGGATGTCGACGCGGCGGAGTGGCTGGGCTTCCTCGACCTCCTGAAGAAACATCGGGGCCGCCGCGCGCTCAACGGGGTGATCGTCGCACTGTCGATCGACGCGCTGTCGGAGGGCGACGACGCGATCAAGGCGCATGGCAGGAAGATCCGCCGCCGGCTTGCGGAGCTTAACGACCGGCTGGAGATCCGCCTGCCTGTCTACCTGATGCTGACCAAGGCCGATCTGATCAAAGGGTTCGAAGCGTTCTTCGGCGGCTTGTCGACTAATGCGCGCGAGCAGGTGTGGGGAACCACTTTTCCGCTCGACGCCCGCGTCAGTGCCGGCACGATCCAGACGGAACTCGCCAGGCTTGCCGCCGAGCTGGAGCGGCGGCTGGTGCCGCGGCTGGAAGACGAGGACAAGCTCGGCCAGCGCGCCGAGATCTTCCGCTTCCCGGCGCAGCTTGCCAGCCTGTCCGAGCCGATCCAGGTGCTGGTCGAGGCGATGTTCGGCGAGAGCCGCTATGAGGAAGCCGCCTGGCTGCGCGGCCTCTATCTGACCTCGGCGACGCAGGAAGGCGCGCCGATCGACCGGCTGACGGCGGCGCTGTCCTCATCCTTCGGACTGCCGCCGCGTCGCGCCATGCCGGCGGCGCGCGTCGAGAAGCGCAGCTTCTTCCTCAGGAATCTGCTCACCGAAGTGATCTTCAAGGAAGGCGGCCTCGGCACATTCGATCCGCTGGCGCAGCGCCGCCGCGCCTGGATCTGGCGCGGAGCCGCCGCCGCCTGTGCGCTCGCAGCCCTGCTCGCCGGCGGACTGTTCACCTGGTCCTATCTCGACAACCGCAATGCGATCGCCGAACAGGCCGGCCAATTCGAGGCGCTGCAGGCGCCGCTCACGGACGTCGCCGCCATGCCGGCCGCGGTCGAGCAGCCGACCATGGACGGTGCGTTGGCGGCGATGGACGCGGTGGGCACGGCCCGCACGGCGCCGCCGGATGCCGTCCATAATCTGCTCGGCCCGACCGCCTCGGCCGAGCTGGTGCGCGCGCAGACCGATACCTACGACCATGCGCTGCGAAACGTGCTGGAGCCCCATATGGTCGCGCTGCTCGAGGCCACGATGTGGCGGCAGATCCGCGATCCGGACTTCATGCTCGGCGCGCTGAAGACCTACCGGATGATGACCGGCCTGTCGCAGATGGACACCGATTTCGTGCAGAACTGGTGGGTGAACAGCCTGCCGCAATTCGCGCCGGCCGCGCCCTTCCCGACCGCGGACGCCGAAGAGCACCAGCTTGCCGCGATCCGCCGCATGGCCGTCGACGACAGCTACATCGCGCCGGACAAGGAGCTGGTCGCCGAGGCGCTGAAGACGGTGTGCACGATCTCGCTGCCGGAGCGCGCCTACAAGCAGCTTCTGGCCGACCCGGAAGTGGCAGCCGTCAAGGAATGGGTGCCGGCCAATTTCGCCGGACCGAACGGCGCCAAGGTGTTTGCGCGCCGCTCCGACAAGACGCTGCGTGTCGGCGTTCCGGGTCCCTATACCTATGCCGGCTTCCACGACGCGATCCTCGACCGGGTGGAGGATGTCGCCGGACAGGCCGCGCTCGACCGCGCCGTGTTTGCCGGCGGCTGTTCGGAGAATTCGGAGACCTCGGTCTCGGCCCTCTCCGAGGACATCCTGAAGCTCTATTACGACGACTATATCGCGCAGTGGGATAGTTTCCTGCGCGACATGCGGCTGGCGCCGCTGACCGACCTCAACGTCGCCAGCGAGAACCTCAAGGACCTGTCCAGCGCCGACTCCGCGTTGAAGCGCCTGTTGACGGCGGTGGTGCAGGAGACGGACCTGACCCGCTCCGACGAGGCGGCGGCCGACGACAAGAGCGGCGCCGCCAAGACCGGCTCGAAGCTGCTCAGCAAGCTCGGCAAATTGGGCAAAGTGGTAAAGACGGGCGCGAAATTGCTGCCCCGCGCGGGCTCGGCCGACCAGGTCGACATGACCGGCAGCCTGGTGGCCGAGCATTTCAAGCCGCTCAAGGGCACGATCGCGCAGGTCGACGGCCAGCCGCCGGCGCTCGACGCCGCCATCGTGGCGCTGACGGCGTTGTCCAACGTGCTGCAGACGGTCACCGCCAACCCCAATCCGCAGGACGCCATCAAGAAGCAGGGCGGGCTTGCCGAACTGACCGGCGCCGTCGCCAGGCAGGCGCAGATCCTGCCTTCGCCGATCAACGACTGGCTGGGCGGAATTGCCGGCGACACAAGCGGCCTGTCGCAGAAAGCCGTCACCAACGAGCTCAACGCAATCTGGCGCGCCGACATCCTGCCCTTCTGCCAGGCCGCGCTCAACAACCGCTATCCGTTCAGCCCCGACAGCGCGGTCGACGTCAATGTGCGCGACTTCCAGCGCCTGTTCGGGCCGACCGGGCTGATCGACGCCTTCACCAACGACCATCTGATCAACTATGTCGACACCGCCAGCCAGCCATGGAAATGGCGCGCCGATTTCGGTCTCGATCCGGCGGCGCTCGCCGCGTTCGAGCAGGCGCGCCACATTCGCGACGATCTCTTCCCCGGCGGCACCGGACCGGTGATGAATTTTACGCTGGAACCGAAGGACCTGTCGCCCAACGTGGCGCGGGTGACGCTCAACCTCGATGGCCAGAACCTCGTCTACTACAACAACGCAACCAGGCCGCAGCCTATGACATGGCCCGGCAAGGACGGCACCGGCGTGATCTCGCTGGCTTTCCAGCCCGTTGACGGCTCGCCTGAGATAATGCTCAACGAAACCGGCAGCTGGGCGTGGCTGAGAATGCTGCGCGGCGGCCGCTTCAACGCGACCAAGCTCACCGACGTCTATAGCTTGCGGCTC
Organism: Mesorhizobium sp. B1-1-5; assembly: GCF_006443065.1. Classification (NCBI taxonomy): domain Bacteria; kingdom Pseudomonadati; phylum Pseudomonadota; class Alphaproteobacteria; order Hyphomicrobiales; family Phyllobacteriaceae; genus Mesorhizobium; species Mesorhizobium sp. B1-1-5. The sequence continues at coordinate 58,653 of NZ_VFWS01000011.1, forward strand.
GGCACCAAGGGGATGTGGGCCGATTTCGAGCTCAAGGCGGCCAGCGTCGAGAACCCCTACACGCTAGAAATGTTCAAGAAGTTCACATGTCCGCCGCAGATCTGATCCTGCCCGGCTTCTACGGCAAGATGCCCGCCGCCGGCGATTTCGTCACGCGCAGGCTGCCGGGCGATTTCGTGCGCGTGTGGGACCGCTGGCTGGCGCAACATATCGTGCCGTTGCTTGAGCTGGAGGTCTGGCCGGCAAGCACGGCCTTGCGCTTCCTGGCCGGTCCCGCTTCGTTCGGCGCCTGCGCCGGCATCGTCCTGAAGAGCGCGGACCGGGTCGGCAGGCAGTTCCCGCTCAGTGTGGTCGCCCAGCTATCCGAGGCACGGCTGAAGCTGGCCTATGCGGAGAGATGGTTCGACGGCATCGAGACCGCCGCGCTCGCCGCGCAACGGGGCGAGATGACGCCCGACGAGCTCGACACGGCTCTGGCCGCCCTGCCCGTTCCGCTTGTCGACGGTGGGAGCGATGTCATCGACCACCTCGTGGCGTGGACAGCGCATACGGATATTTTCGATGTCGATCAGCTAGCGCCGCACCCGACGCTGGAGCAGATCTTCACCGCGAGCTGGGAGACCAGCTGATGCAGATCTGGAACCAGACGGGCTATCCGCACGAGTTCACCATCGCCACGGACAAAGCCGGTCATGACTGGATCGTGGTGGTGGTGAAAGGCACTTTCGATTTCCCAACGAAGCCTGGCGGGCTGGTGCAGAAATCGCGCGAGCAGATTCCACTTGTCATGGCCGACACGCAAACAGGCGTTCCCGGCTATTCGGCAACATTGTGGGAGACTGACTTCGCGTTCCGCAAGTCGCGCTGCGACGTGGTCGCCAATGGCTGCGCCTATGCGCCAGGAGGGCGCCCGGTGGAGCGCGTGCCGGTCGGCATCAAGATCGGCAACTGGTCGAAGCGGTTCGAGGTAGTCGGACATCGCGAGTGGCGCGCCATCGGACCGGTGTTCACCGCGACCGCGCCGCAACCCTTCCTGAAACTGACGATCTCTTACGATGTGGCATGGGGAGGTGTCGACAGGCTGGACCCGGAGGACAAACTACCCGCCAGCTACAAATACAACCCCGTCGGCACCGGCTGGTCGCGAACCAGAAATCAACGCCTGATTCCCGGCCTGCGGCTGCCAAACACACAAGCCATTGGCGAGGAAATCCGCTCACCCTTCGGCGACTACAAGCCGATGAGCTTCGGACCAATAGGCCGCGGCTGGCCCGGACGGGTAGAGTATGGTGGCACCTACGATCAGAACTGGGCCGACAACGTCTTTCCCTTCCTGCCGCAGGACTTCGACGAGCGCTATTTCCAGATGGCGCCACCCGACCAACAGATCGATCCGCCACGTGGAGGTGAGGAAGTTGTGCTGGTAAATATGACGCAGGAAGGGCGCGTGAGCTTTCGGCTGCCGCCGACGTCCCTGCCCATGTGCCTGTTCAAGGGAAGACGAACTGCTGTTGAAGCCGATCTCAGCCCCGACGCCATCCTTCTTGACCCTGAGGCACGGCGGTTTTCGATGGTCTGGCGATCGGCACAGCGCATCCAGACCAGTTTGTTGGATTTCAGCGAATGCTGGCTGGGCCCGCCGACGCGCGGCATGCTTCTGGCCCGCGATAGGGGCAAACGCTACGTTCGAGCAGAACCGTTGCCGCGCGATCGGGATCGCATCGCATCATGACCGCGGGCGTAGATATTCTTTCCGTCGGAATGGTCACGGCTGTCGGCTTGAGCTCCGCCGCCGCCTGCGCTGCCATGCGAGGCAAGATCGACGGTTTTCAAGAGACGGATTTTGTCGCCCCAGGCGGGGAATGGCTGATCGGTGCGCCGGTGCCGTTGCCACGCAAATGGCAGGGCGAGAAGCGCCTTGCCCACATCGCCGCGGCCGCCATTTGCGAAGCCCTGGATGCGGTGCCGCAGGCACGCGGTCAAGTCGCCTTGCTTCTGTGCACCGCCGAGGAGGATCGGCCGGCCCGCCCCATTGTGAACGATTCAGAGCTGCTGTGGCAGGTCGCCAAAATTGCGGAGATCGAACTGCACGCCAGCAGCCGCATTATCGCGCATGGCAGACCGTCCGGGCATGTGGCGCTGGAGCATGCGCGCAAAATGATCGAAGAGCGAAGCGCACGCTACGTCCTGGTCGCCGGAGTGGACAGTTTTCTGGGCAGCCGCAGCATCGCGCATTATCTCAAACAGAAGCGACTGTTGATTGCGGGTAACTCGAACGGCTTCATTCCGGGCGAAGCGGCAGCAGCATTTCTATGCGGGCCGAGCGCCGGGGGCAACTTCCACCTGATGGGTGTCGGCTTGGCACGCGAGGAAGGTTCGATTCTGAACCATCAGGATATACCACTGCGCGGCGACGGCATGGTCCAGGCCTACGGCACCGCCCTCGCACAGGCACGCATCGGGATGAACCAGATCGGCTACCGGATCGCCGATCTGATCGGCGAGCAATACTGGTTCTCGCAGTCGACCCTGGCATCCATCCGCCTACTGCGCGGCGACCACGGCTTCCAGGATCTTTGGTCGCCCAATGAGTTCGTCGGCAATGTCGGGGCAGCGGCGACCCCCCTTATGGTCGGCATGGCATGGACGGCAGCACAGAAAGGCTATGCGGCCGGAAATCCAGTGCTGATCGAATCGTCCTCCGACAACGGCGTCTGCGGAGCCGCGATCTTCGCCAAGAGGGCGGCCTGATGGGCTCGGTTTACGCCAACGGGCTGGAGATTTCCGCCAAGGCACAAGACAACAAGATTATCGCGGCGTTTCCCGATACCTGCTTCACGCCACCTGAAAACCCGGCAACGCCGCCGGGAGTGCCAATTCCCTATCCGACATTCGGAATGGATTCCGATACCGACAACGGCACGAGCACCGTCAAGATCGGCGGCAAAACGATCGCGCAGAAGAACCTTTCCTACTACACGAAGACGACGGGGACCGAGGCAGGGTGCGCGGCCAAGAAGGGCATCATCACCTCGACAAATACAGGTAAGGCTTATGCCGCAGCCTGGTCGAGCAACGTCAAGGCACAGGGTGAGCCGGTGCCTCGCAACACTGATCGCGCCACCGTGAACCACGCGTCCCCACAGCCGAATGACGGCAACGGCGCGCTGGTCGGCGGGGGCGGCGGGGGCGGCGGAGAGGCCAACTGTGAAGAGTTGGCAACGGCGATCGAGCTTCAGTTGACGCGCAACAAACGCGTCGAAAATGCCTCGTCGGACAAGAGGAACGCCCCGAAGAAAAAGGGCGGGGCGCATGGCTATCTGTTTATGCTCGCCGAGCAAAGATGCGGCCAGATGGCGCCTGGATCGGAAGGGTGGCAAACCCATCAACAGAACTTGGACGACAAGCTGATCGAAGTGCGCGCAGCGATCGATGCCTTCAATATGGCTGGATGTGATTTGGACGACATCGACTTCGCCAATTCTCGCAAAGAGAAGGATCGTGACACAAACATGAAGGCCGCCATCGAGGGAATCCAGAACAACGACCCGCAATATGTCGGAGAGCCCGAGCATCTTGGTCCCGACCATGAGCTGTGTAACGGTGGAGATCTCGCCGATGCACGTGCGGATCGAACACTGAATCAGATAACCGACATCATTACCGCGTGATAGGTTGAGCGGGATGCGACATTATCGTAAGGACCATCTGCTAAACTTTGCCCGTCAGTGGGCCTGGATCGCGTCCGATCGCGTTTTTGAGTTCGACGACGTCATTCGACGACCCATCAATTCGCTTGAAGGCCTGCACGCCGCTACAGAAAAGTATTCAAGAATAAGAGTATCCATTCCGCTGCAAAATCCCGATTCTGACATCGCCAGGGCCTTTCAGGCGATGCTGGTGGAACTTGCGGAGAACGGCGAAGACGTGGACCGCGTGTATGATTGGGCCTACTGCCTAACTCCTTTCATGCAGGATACAAAAGCTCAGTTGGCAATGCGCCTTTGGATCAATACATTCACGCGGTTTGCCCAAGGAAAGCGAGAAAGAGCCAGGCACATTGACGAAGACCTCATGGAGCAACTCTCCTTATCGTATGCTGCCCATGTCCTTGAGCCCAGTCTTCAGCTTTCGCTACGCTGCAGGCAGACAAGCGAGGTCTGGTTGGAGAACGAAGCTCGCAAGAGTGACTTCGATAAGATGCTTTGGCAATTTTTCTTCGAGGAACCCTACATAGACCCGTCGGCATATGTCAGTTCCGGGCATAGGGACGTGCTCGTCCGCGAGTGGTGGCGGCGAGAGCGCAAGGCACTCGATGAGGGCCAGATTGCGGGCCTACGCATGGAACAGCATGACAATGTGCGGGCCTACAGCCGCAAGCTCCCCACTTGGCTGCTCGATGACTCAATTGTCGAGTCCTTGCTTGTGGACGGCTTCCCCGAATTCGACAAGGTCGCCAAAGTCGAATTGACGGACGCAACTTCGAAGCAATCGCTTTAGATTACGTGGACGGCAAATTCGCCGCGATGTACTTTCTGACCTTGCCGACGTCCAACTCGGAAATACGCGGAGCGTCTGACACCGAAATCATGCGCAAGACGAACAGTTCACCCTCCTCGGGAAATTCGTCATAGAGCTTCTGTGCAATTGTGCGGCCAACGTCTCCGGCCACGCACAGCCCGTCGAGGTGCGCCTCCAGCTGCGCGACCACTCGACCCAGTCGCTCCTCGTCCATATCGGGGTTCTTACCCGGATGCAGCAGGTGCTGATTGTAGACAGTCCATAGAAACGCCGCCATCTCGGCGTGCTGACGCACGATTTCAAGGAGAGGAGGCGCGGCCATCAGTTCAGGTTAACCGATCCACCGCGGATGCGGTTGGAAACCCGCGCATGGCTTGTCACATAGGTGCCACGGATGGTTATGCGGCCATCCTTCTCCAGGATGATTGTTGACTTGCCGCAGCGCAATTCGATGCGTTCCTCGCCCACGATCCTGACCGTTTCACCGTCCCTCAATATCTGTGGAGATGGCACCTTGCGTGCTGGCTCAACGATGCGACCCATAATCAGCGGCTTGCCCGGATCACCACCTTCAAAAAGAAGCGCCACGTCCGTGCCAATCATGTCCGAGCTCAGCTCACATAGGCTTTTGGCGCGGACGGCGGTAGCGCGTGTGTTGCCCGCAAATACAACCAATGGCGCGCTGCCGTCGAATCCGAGGAACGCGCCGATCACCACGCCTTCAATTCGGTTCTTTGTCTTGGCCATTTCGACGCGCCTCAATTCTGTTTGATCTCGGAACCCTTCATGATGATGTCGCTTGAGGCCTTCACGTTGATCTCGCCTGATCCCTTCACGAAGATGTCCTTACCAGTGATTGATATCGTACCGTCCTTCTTCAGTTCGATCGATGCCGACCCGCTCTTGATCATGATGGAATCACCTGCCTCGATGATCAACTTTTTTCCGATATTAATGGCACCGCCTTCACCCACCTCGACGGAGCTGTTCTTTGCAATCTTGAGCGCCCTGTTGCCACCCACTTCGGTCGCGTCGTCCTTGCCGATCTTGACCGATCTCGAAGCGCCGATATCCGATTTCTGATCGTTGGCGATCTTGTTGTTTTGCCCGCCTCCTATCTGGACGTTCTGGTCGGAACCAATGTCCCAACCATCGCTAGTGCCGATACTGTGACTTTGGCTTAAGCCGACGCTAACTGACCGTGTCGCGCCGATCGTGTTGCTCTGGAGTCCGCCAACAGTGCGTTGTTCCGCTGCTCCAACACTGTCGACGCGCGCGATACCCACCGTGACCGTCTGGTTAAGCCCCACCGTCTGGGAATGGTTGGCGTCGATGTTTTCTGTGGAATTGGCGATGACATGGATTGTCTCGTTTGCCATCACCGTCAGCGAGCGATTCTTGCCCACCGTCTCGGTGTCGTTGCTGCCGATATTCGTCGTTTGGTCGACGCCGATCTTGACGGTCTTGTTGTTGCCGACGTCTTCATCGAGGTTGTGGCCGACGGAGTGCTTGGCGTCGTGGTCGATGCGGTCGGACTGGTCGTGCTGGACCGTCTTGTTGCGGTCGTGCTTGATCAGCAGGTGGTGGTCCTTCTGCGCCTGGAAATTGACCAGCTCGGAGCCGGCCTTGTCCTCGAACATCAGCTCGTTATAGCCGCCGCCGCCTTTCGAGGAATTCGACTTCCAGCCCGATTGCGTGGCGTTGCCCGGCAGCCCATAGGGAGGCATCTGCGAAGCGTTGTAGACGCGGCCGGTGATGATCGGCAGGTCCGGATCGCCCTCGATGAAATCGACGATGACCTCCTGGCCGATGCGCGGGATCTGGATAAAGCCCCAGTTGCTGCCGGCCCACGTCTGCGAGACGCGCACGAAGCAGGATGAGTTCTGGTCCTTCTTGCCGAGCCGGTCCCAGTGGAACTGCACTTTCACCCGCGCATATTTGTCGGTGAAGATCTCCTCGCCCGAAGGACCGACGACGGTCGCCGTCTGCGGGCCGCGCATGATCGGCCGCGGCGTGATGCGCGCCGGCCGGTAGGGGAGTTTGGTCGGCGCAACTCCGAGCACCACCTTGAAATTCTCGCTATGGGCCTCGTTCTGGGTGCGGTAGCCCGGGTCGAACAGCCGGTATTCGGCGCTGACCACCAGATAGTCCTGGTTCTGGTCGTCGCGCGGAAAGCTTTCAAGTGTGAACTTGCAGCCGGAAAAAAGGCCGCGCACGGTGCCAACCGCGGTGCTGTGCTGGTGCACGGTCTGAAGTTCCTCGCGGCGGATCCCGGCGATCTTGTCGCCGCGCCCGACATCGAGATGCGCGCCGGGCTGGCGATAGTTCTCGCCCGAGGCTTCCTTATGGGCGAAAGGCTGGGCAGATTTCGCCATCAGATCGGCGCCGGGCTTCTCGAAATCATAATCCGTATGCGCATAGGCGCCCGGGCGCACCGCGCTGCCAGGGATCCATTCGGTGATGTATTCGACATCGCGCCGCGAGGCCTGGCCCTCGAAATTGTAAAGCACCTTCTCGTAACCGGGCGCCGGCTTCAGCTTGCTCATCGCGTCGCAGAGGATGAGCGTATGCTTGCCCTCGTCATGCTCAAAGAAATAGAAGATGCCCTCGTGCTCGAGCAGCCGCTGCACGAAATCGAGGTCGCTCTCGTCGTACTGGACGCAATATTCGCGCTGGGGATAGGACCCCTGCAGCCGCTTCTCGAATTTGGCGATGCCGTATTTCGAGAATATCTTCTCGACGATCTCCACCGCCGTCATGTTCTGGAAGATACGGCAGTCGGTGGTGTTGCCGAGGAACCAGGGCCATGGCCGGACGGTCGCCTCGTAGAAGGCCAGCCGGTCCTCGATGCGGGTAAGCTTGAAATCCGACACAAGGCCGCTGAACCAGCGCTTCGGATCGGATTCGCCCTCGACCGAAACGACACCGCCCAGCATCTTCAACGGGTCGACGTCGCGGTTCTTCGAGACGAAGCCGACCGAATAGGCAAAACAGCGGCTGATCTCATCGCGGCCGATGAGATGGGTGAAGGTCAGGTCGGCGCCAGCCGGCGTCTGCACAACCGTGGCGCGTTCGTTCGGCATGGTCGTGCCCCTCCTGGACGCGGCCGCCAGTATGATGGATTGAAGCCCCCACTATGTTAATCGCATCACGTTCGGGAACTTTTCACGCCCACCGCACCGGACCACTCTCAGCCTAGCACATGTTTGGCGGCCGCCAAATAACAGCCGTGGCTAAACTGCCCATGCGCCGGTGTGAAACGCTCCTCTCCCGCCGCGCTCGCAAGCTGCTAGAATACCAAAGCAATTCCAGGAAAGCTGCGTTGGCGTTTCTGCCCGGGTTGCGCGGAAAATAAGCATTTATTGACCAAGTTGGGCGACGCTTCCGGATGTTCATCTCGCTCCAGATCAGCAATGTCGACAGGCTGCCGGCCGGCACCGCCGCCAGCTACGCCGCCCGCGACCGCAGCTTCGAGATTGGCCGCGAGAATTGCGACTGGACGCTGTCCGACCCGGACAAGTTCATTTCGGGCCGGCACTGCGAGGTCCGCTACCAGGCGGGCTCGTTCTGGCTCTACGATCTCTCGCGCAACGGCACTTTCGTCAACGGGTCCAGCCAGCGCATGAGCGGGCCGCATAGGCTGGCCCAGGGCGACCGGCTGCTGATCGGCCGCTATGCCGTCGGCGTTTCAATCGAAGACGAACGGGCCCCGACCGGACATCCGCAGACCAGGACGGGATCGACGCAGCGCGAGCTGCCGCCCTCGCCCGGCGGCCCGCCGGTTCCCGGCCATGAGCCGTTCTTCAGTCCGGCGGAACAGCGCTCGACCGGGGCGGCGGCCGTCTCGACTTCCTCGACCTTGCAGCCCGGCCCCGCGGCCCCTGCCAATCGGCCGGCGCAAGCGGACGCGATGCTGCGGGAGATCGCCAGGGCAGCGGGCATCGCGCCTGAATTGCTGCAGGCGCGCGACCCGCACGATCTCGCGGCCGAGATCGGCGCGGTGCTGAGGACCACGGTCGAGCAGCTATCTCTGCTGCTCAAGGCGCGCGCGGCGGCAAAAGTTCTCGCCAAGAGCTCGCACCGCACGATGATCGGCTCCGAGGACAACAACCCGCTGAAATTCGTGCCGGGCACCGACGACATCTTGGAGATCATGTTCGCCAAGCGCAGGGCCGGCTATCTCGATGCCATGCGCAGTGTCGAGGATGCGTTCCGCGACCTGAAGGCGCATGAGATCGCGACCTATGCCGCCATGCAGGCCGCGCTGTCCAGGCTGCTTGACGATCTGTCGCCGGAAGCGATCGCCAGGAAGATCCCGCCGGCGTCCTTCTCGTCCAGGAAGAGCCAGGCCTGGGATGCGCTTGTCGCGACCTGGCGGACGATGGAAGACAAGCACGAGAACGGCATGCTGGATGTCTTCCTCGCCTATTTCGCCGAAGCCTACGCCAAGGCCGACAAGCAGAAATAGCCGCACGGCACAGACTCCGCCAACCGTATGTGACGGGTCTCATAGAAGATGCCGCCCCTTCGAGCATCTTGCTCTGCGATTTCAATCGGCGGGCCGTTTCAATTGGGTATCCGGGCGACTAGAATGCCCAGGGACGCTTGCCCGGCGGGCAAAGCGGCGTGGCTTGGGGCGTGTGCAGCAATGTCATGTTTCGGCGAGATGAGCCTTTCCGTGCGGCCCGCCGCTGAGGTTCAGCCTGAAACGCGTTTCCCCGGGCAAAGGTGTGCCTGTTGCGCCGCGACGATAGGTCGTCGCCGATGAGCTCCAAGGACGATCCTTCCAGGCCGGCGGACAAGACCGTCATCCGCGCGCCGCGGCCGAAGCAAAAGCCGCTTGCGGCTCCCGAGAGATCCGGTCCGGAAGGCGCACGTCCTGCTCCAACGCCTGCTCGCGAAGCGACAGTGTTCGACCCCGGCGGCGGCCGACAGATGCCAACCGGCTGGTCATCCGAAACCGTGCTGTTTCAGGGCCCAACCCCGGGAGCAGAGGTCAACGCGATGCCGGAGCTGCCTCAGGATGCCCTGCTCGCCGCCGCCGAGGGCGTGCAATACGCCGCGACAAATCCGATCCTTGCCGCGGCGGCGGCGCTGCTGATGCTCTTCGGCCAATTGCGGCTGATGCCGGTCGAACGGCAAGCCGCGCCCTTGGCGGAGCGTATCGCCGACGCGATCGAGACCTTCGACCACGCGATCGCCAAAGCCGGCGTAGCCGAGGAAGACGCACGCATCGCCAAATTCGCCCTTTGCGAAACCGCCGACGACCTCGTCGGCAATCTACCTTGGCCGGGCAAGGACAGCTGGCTCCAGCACAGCCTGGCGGCGCGGTTCTTCCACACCCAACCGGCGGGCACGGGCTTCTACGAAGCGTTGAACAAGATTCTGGCGAGGCCGGAAGCACATTACGACCTGCTCGAACTGATGCATGCCTGCCTGTCGCTGGGCTTCGAAGGCCAGTATCGGGGATTGACAGGCGAACGAAACATGCTCGAACGCGTCCGGCGCGACGTCTACGACACGCTGCGCTATTTCAAGCCGCGCGCCGATGATGACATCTCGCCACGCTGGCAAGGCATGGCGGCTGCGTTGCCGAAGCCGAGGGCGCGGCTGCCGCTCTGGGCGGTCGCGGCCGCCGCGGCGACGCTGGTGACAGCGGCCTTCTTCGGACTGCGGGTGCTGATCACCGATGAAGGCGACGCGACCGCCGGCGAATTGCTGGCGCTCAACCCGTCGACGCCCGTCACCATCGAGCGCGCCAGCGTGGCGGCGCCCACTGAGCCGGTGCTAGCCAGCCCGCCGCCGCCCGCGGTTCCGGACACCACCCAGATCGACCGCATCCGCGCCGCACTTGCCAAGGAGATCGCCGGCGGCGGACTGAGCGTCGGCGAGAAGGGCGAGTTCATCGTCGTCGAGATCAACAACCAGCTTTTGTTTGCACCCGGCCAGGCGGAGCTGAAGCCGCAGTTCCAGCCGATCGCGGCCGACATCGCCACCACGCTGGATGCCGAACCGGGGCCCATAAATATCATCGGCCACACTGACAATGTGAAGCCGAAGAAATCGAGCACGTTCAAATCGAATTTCGATCTTTCCGTTGCCCGGGCGAAGGCCGTCCAGGCGATGATGGCCAAGCAATTGAAGGACCCGTCGCGGCTCAGCGCCGACGGCAAGGGCGAGGATGAACCGATCGCCGACAATGGCACGGCGGACGGCCGCGCCAAGAACCGCCGCGTCGACGTGATGATCCCGAAACAGGAGATCTTGCAGACGAGCGCGGCGGCGGAGAACGGCGACTGATGCGCTGGATGCTGCGGATCTTCAGCTTGGCCGCGCTTGCCGGTTTCTCGGCGGCGGTCTGGTATGCCGGGCCGCTGATCCGCTTCGCCGAGACACGTCCGCTCGGGCCTGTGTGGCTCAGGGCCACGATCATCGGCGTCACCATCGTGGTGCTCGCGCTGTTCTACGGGGTCCGCTTCTGGCAGCGGCGCAAGGCGCAGAAAGCGCTCGAAACGGCCATCGTGCGCAGCGATGTGCGAAGCGACGATTCACAGGTGCTCGAAACGCGCATGAGCGAAGCGATCGCGACGCTGAAGCGGACGAGCGGCAAGCGCAATTTCCTCTATGACATTCCCTGGTACATCATCATCGGCCCGCCAGGCGCCGGCAAGACGACGGCGCTGGTCAATTCCGGGCTGAAGTTCCCGCTGGCCGGCTCGGGTGGCGCGCAGCCGCTGGCTGGCGTCGGCGGTACGCGATCCTGCGACTGGTGGTTCACCGACGAGGCGGTGCTGATCGACACGGCCGGCCGCTATACGACGCAGGAATCGGACCGCGAGCGCGACAAGGCAAGCTGGCTCGCCTTTCTAGGACTGCTCAAGAAGCACCGCACCAGGCAACCGATCAACGGCGTGATCCTCGCCATCAGCCTTGCCGACCTGATCGGCTTCGACGACCGGCAGCTCGACGCGCATGTCAGCGAGATCAGGAGCCGCCTGCGCGAATTGCACGAGACGCTGAAGGTCCAGTTCCCGGTCTATCTGCTGTTCACCAAGGCCGATCTCATCGCCGGTTTCATGGATTATTTCGGCGATTTCGACGAAGCGCGCAGGCGCAAGGTGTGGGGCGCGACATTCCAGACCGCCGACCGCACCAAAAACATGGCCGGCGAGGCGCCCGCAGCCTTCGACGAACTGGCGAAGCGGCTCGCCGAAGAAGTCGCCGACCGCCTGCAAGAAGAGCCCGACCCGGTGGCGCGGATCGCGCTGTTCGGCTTCCCCGCCCAGTTCGGCACGCTGAAGAACCGGATAACGCAGTTTGTCGGCAGCCTGTTCGATACCTCGCGCAGCCAGGTCAATGTCAGCCTGCGCGGCCTCTATTTCTCGTCGGGCACCCAGGAAGGCACACCCTTCGACCAGGTGCTGGGCGCGATCGGGCGCAGTTTCGGTAGTGCCGCGCAGGCGCATCTTTCCGGCGCCGGCAAGAGCTTCTTCCTGCACGATCTGCTGGCCAATGTGATCTTTCCGGAATCGGGCTGGGTGTCGTTCGATCGGGCGGCCGAACGCCGCATCACGCTCGCCAGGTTCGGCGGCCTGGCCGCGATCGCGCTGGCGGCAGTGGCGGCGCTCGGCATGCTTGGTCTTAGCTTCTTCGCCAACAAGGCGCTGATCGCTTCCACACGCCAAGCCATGGCGCATTATCGCGACAGCGCCGATAGCCTGCTCAAGAGCACGACGGTGACCGACGTCGACCTCGAGAACGTCATCGGTCCGCTCGACCAGCTGCGCAGCCTGCCGGCCGGCTTCGAGAACGGCGAGCAGGGAAAGCCTGTCGAGGAGACGTTCGGGCTTAGCCAGCGCGAGCGGCTGCTGTCGGCCTCCAAGACGGCCTATCGGCAAGCGCTGGAGCGAACCTTCCGCTCGCGGCTGCTGGTTCAGGCCGAGCGGACGATCCAGGCCAAGATGGCCGATCCGATCACACTTTACGAGCCGCTCAAGATTTACCTGATGCTGGGCGGCAAGGCGCCGAAGGTCGACGACGAGCTGATCGTCTCCTGGATGAAGCAGGATTGGGAGGAGAACCGCTACCCCGGCGAGAACAACCGCGAGGGTCGCGCGCAGCTCGAAAAGCATCTGCGCGCCATGCTTGCGCTTGACGATGCCTACGATCCAACCTTCGCGCTCAACCAGCCGCTGGTCGAGGCCGCGCAGCGCTCGCTCGGACGCATGAGCCTCGCCAACCGCGCCTCGGCGCAGATCAAGTCGGCGGTCTACGCGGCACGGCTGCAGGATTTCTCCATCGCCGCGAAAGCCGGTCCGGAAGCGCAGCTGCTGTTCGAGCGCACGGACGGCAGCCAGCTCGCCGATCTTCACGTCCCCGGCCTTTACACGCGTGCCGGCTTCAATCGCTTCTTCCTGCCGCAGCTGGCGCGCATCGCGCAGATGCTCGTCGACGACCAATGGGTGCTCGGCGGCGGCGGGGAACAGGGCGGCATCGACCAGGACCTGCCCAAGCTCGGTCCCGAACTCATCGATCGCTACGGCAAGGAATTCGCCGCCGCCTGGAACGGCGTGCTCGACCAGCTGAAGCTCAAGGCGATGCTGAAGGACAAGCCGCAATATCTGGCGCTCTCCGCCCTCGCCGCGCCGGACTCGCCCCTCGACCAGCTCTTCACCGCGATCGCCGATGAAACCGCACTGACGAAGGACAGCGGCGCCGAGGGCGATATCGGCACGGCGCAGCAGGACCCCTCCGGCATGGCCAAGGGCCTCGCCCGCATCGGCCTGCAGATCGCCGGCGGCAAGTCGCAGAGCCGCGCCGGCGCGAGCTCGGCCCTTGCGCAGAACGCCGGCGCGAGTGTCGAGGCGCAGTTCCGTTCGTTCCAGGCGCTGGTCGGCGGAGCTGCCGGACGCCGGCCGCTCGATGCGCTGACGCAGAACTTCCACGACATCTTCCAGAGCCTGAAACTCGCGGCCGATGTCCCCACACAGACCGAACGCGTCAACGCCAATTTGCAACTGCAGATCTCGACGCTAAGAGCCAATGTCTCGCGTCTGCCCAAGCCGCTGGCGCGCATGGTCAACGCGGCGGCGGACGAGCTCGAAGGCAATGTCGCCGAGGCCTCCGTCGCCAACCTCAACCAGAGCCTCGACCAGACGGTGACGCGCGTCTGCGAGGAGGCAGTCAACGGCCGCTATCCCTTCACACGCGACGGCAGCGACGAGATCTCAATGGCGGATTTCAACAAGCTGTTCGCGCCGGGCGGCCTGATGGACCGGTTCTTCGCGCAGAACCTCGCGCCGCTGATCGACATGACCGGCCAGGAATGGACCTGGAAGCAGGACGCCCGTTCCAGCAAGGACCTGGCGAAATCGACGTTGAAGGCGTTCCAGTCGGCCGCGGAAATCCGCAGCGCGTTCTTCCCTTCCGGCGGCTCGGTGCCCTCGGTGTCGATCACCATAACGCCCACCTCATTAAACAGCGAAGTCGACAGTGCTTTGCTCGACGTCGACGGGCAGACGGTCCAGAGCGCCCAGGCCGGCAACGCGCCGAGCATCGTGACATGGCCAAGCGGCGCCGCTTCCGGATCGGCGAGTCTCAGCCTCGTGCCGGAAATGCCCGGCCGCGCGTCCGCGCTCAAATTCGAAGGACCATGGGCATTGAAGCGGCTTTTCGACAAGGCGACCATCACCGGCGACGGCGCCAACACCGAAGCGCGCTTCGTGATCGGCGGACGCGATGTCGCCTACACCATCCAGGCCGGCTCGGGCGCCAATCCGTTGCTGCTGCCGGCCTTGTCCGGGTTCAGCTGTCCGAAGTCGTTCTGACATGGCCCGCGCCAGCCTTCATTTCGATACTCTAACGTACACGCTTGTGGCAGAGTGGCCTGGGCACACGGCCCATGGCTGGTCACAGAGGACGCCTGCTGAGCGCTTGGTGGCAAATTGAGCACTGTCGCCCTCCCCATCGACAGCTTCGGCGTGAGCCACAAGGGCTGCGTGCGCGACCACAACGAGGATAATTACCTCATCGAGCCGCTGACCGGGCTGTGGGTGGTGGCCGACGGCATGGGCGGGCATGAGGCCGGCGAAGTCGCCTCGGCCAGCATCGTCGACCATCTGGCGACGATCGGAATTGCCAGCTCGGCGCCGGATCTTCGTGCCCGCTTCGAGGACCGGCTCAGCCGCGCCAATGCCGAGATCCGCAACATATCGCGCTCGCGCGGCATCACCATCGGCTCCACTTTCGCGGCCTTGCTTGCCATGGATGGGCGCTTCGCCTGCCTTTGGGCCGGCGACAGCCGCATCTATCTCGTCCGCAACGGCTCGATCTTCCAAGTTTCCAAGGATCACACCGAGGTGCAGGAATTGCTGGACCGCGGCATGATCAGCGCGGAGGAAGCGCGCGTCTGGCCGCGCCGCAACGTGATCACGCATGCGATCGGCGTCAGCGACGAGCTCGAGATCGATTTCCAGCAGGGCGAGTTGATGGCGGGCGACGTGTTCGTTCTGGGCACCGACGGACTGACCGCGCATGTCAGCGATGCCGAGATCGAGGCCGCGGTCAGATCCGCCACGCCGCGGACGGCATGCGAGAACCTCTTGGAAACCGTGCTGGCGCGCGGCGGAACCGACAATGTGACCATCGTGCTCGTGAAGATCGGCGACGGGCAGAGCGGCGCGCACCATTCGGATCGGTCCGCAGCGGAGGGCCTGGCCAGATGAGCGACGACGACAAGACACGGCTGTCGACGAACGTCACCTATACGGGTGTCGGCACGCAGCTCAGCGGCATCTACGAGCTCGACGAGAGGATCGCCTCCGGCGGCATGGGCGAAGTCTATCGCGGCCACAACATCCAGACCGGCGACCATGTGGCGATCAAGATCGTGCTGCCCGAATTCGCCCGCGACCAGACGATCCTGTCGCTGTTCCGCAAGGAAGCATCGATCCTCAACCATCTGTCGCATGACGCGGTGGTGCGCTACCACGTCTTCACCATCGACCCGGGGATCGGCCGCCCCTATCTTGCGATGGAGTTCGTGGACGGCCAGTCGCTGTTCGACATCATGCGGCGCGGGCCGATGCCGGGCGAAGATGTGCGACGGCTTTGCCATCGCCTGGCCTCGGGGCTCGCCGCAGTGCATAAGGCTGGCGCGGTGCACCGCGACCTCTCGCCGGACAACATCATTCTGCCGGGCGGGCAGGTCGAGCGCGCCAAGATCATCGATTTCGGCATCGCCCGTTCGGCCACCGTCGGCGGAGAAACGCTGATCGGCGGAAAGTTCGCCGGCAAATACAATTACGTCTCGCCCGAACAGCTCGGCCTCTATGGCGGCGAGGTCAGCGAGCAATCCGACATCTACAGCCTCGGCCTGGTGCTGGCCGCGGCGCTGCTCGGAAAGCCGCTCGACATGAGCGGGTCGCAATACGAGGTCATCGAAAAGCGCCGGACGGTGCCGAACCTGTCGGATATCGATCCCGATTTCCGTGAGCTGATCGAAGCCATGCTGCAGCCGGATCCGTGCGACCGGCCGGCCAGCATGGCCGAGATCGCCAGGGCGACGCGCGGCGAAGATCTCGAGGCGACATTGCCGCCGCCGGTGTCGTTTGGCGCGCGCGAACGCTCCGGCCTGCCGCGCGCCGGCTGGACGGCGCTGCCGGATTCCAAACCGCAGCCGCCTTCCGGCGAGCCGCGCTTCGTCGAGCATGTGCGCCCGGCGCATCTGTCGGAGCCGCGGCCTCAGCCGGCGGCCGCTCCGCCCAGGGCGCCTGCGACTGCACCGGCCGCGCCGCGAAAGGCTTCGCGGATACCCGTCATTGCCGGCGGCGTTGCGGCTCTGGCTGTGCTGGTTGGGGGCGGCCTTTATGTCAGTGGCGTCCTGGCGCCGCCGC
The DNA here is from genome assembly GCF_006443065.1 of Mesorhizobium sp. B1-1-5. Lineage (NCBI taxonomy): Bacteria > Pseudomonadati > Pseudomonadota > Alphaproteobacteria > Hyphomicrobiales > Phyllobacteriaceae > Mesorhizobium > Mesorhizobium sp. B1-1-5. Next base: position 75,068 of record NZ_VFWS01000011.1, read on the forward strand.
CGGTGGCGGAAAAATCCAGACCGCTGACGCCGAAGCCGGTCGCGGAACCAGCCAAACCAGTTGCAGAAGCCCAGCAGCCGGAAGCGCCGAAACCTCAAGCGCCGACGCCGTCCGCGTCTCAGCCGGAACCGCCAAAACCAGGCAGCGCCGCCACCATCGAGCCGACGAAGCCGACCATCCAACCCGATGCGGGGGCCAAGGCGCCTGCCACCCAGCCGGAGAGCGAGGCCGACAACCAGGCGCGCGTCCCCCAGATCGAGACCAACCCCACGCAACCGTCAGCGGAGCAATCGCCGACGCCTGCACCGGTTCCCGCACCGAAAGCCGCGGAAAGCCAGAAACCGGCGCAGCCTGCAAGCGAGCCGGCGGTCAAGACGCCGGAACCGAGCCAGACGGCTGAAAACAAACCGGTGCAGGGGGCAAGCCCACCGGCAGCCAAGCACAGCGTAAAAGACCTCGTGGACATGCTTTCCAAGCTGCCGAAGCCGAACGCGTCCCAGCCCCCCGCTTCGGAAAGCCCGGCGCCGGCGCTACCGGTCAGCCCGCCGGCCAAGCTGGAGGCACAGACCCCTACGGCCAACCCGCCGCAAACCTCGACCGCGCCGGCACAACCGGCACAGCAAATGCAGCCGCCTGCGGCCAAGCAGCCGGACAACACCGACGTCGCCATCAATGTGCCCAAACCGGCGGTTCCGTCACCGGAACCGGGCGCGGAAGCGTGGACGGAGCGCCGCTCCTGGGTGCGCGATTTCAGCGGCGGCAGCTGTTTCTACGCGAACGTCACCTCGGGACCCGGCGCTTCCCCGGCGATCGAGGGATTTGGAACCGCGGTCCAGCCTTTCGAACAATTGCTCAACGACTTCCAGGCGAGGTTCCATATCGAGCCGGACATCAGCGTGCGACTGATCACGCTCTCCCAGTGCGGCGTGCCCACCTTCCTTCGCTTCCTCGACCGGAGCTCGGCTGCAAAGCCACAGCTTGTCCTCGACCGGACATCGGTCCCCGACGGATCGCCGGTCAGCGGCGCGCTGTATACGGGCGGCGGGCTTATCTCGAACATCATGCTGATCGACCACAAGGGCATCGCCTTCAATCTCGACGACCGCATGGTGCCGCAGACTCACAAGGTGACCTTCAACATCCCAATCGGTCTCGCTGCCGCCGACAAAGCAGCCGCCAAAGCGGTGCCGCAGATCATGCTGGTGATCACCGGGCCCAAGGACATCCAGGCCGCCATGTTCTCCAGGCCGACGCCGGCCTCGGAGCTTTTGCCCAGGATACTCGAGGAGATCGAGGCCGATGGATCGCAGTTCTCCGCCACGGCCACCTATTTCCGGCTTGGCGGATAGCATGAACGCCGATGGATCTTCGCACCCTGCGTACCTCGAGCCGGCCCTCGCCACGCAAGCAGCGTAGCCGGCTCCGATTCCCGTTGCCGAGCCGCATGACGCTTGCGGCGCTGCTCGGCGCGGCGCTGTTCTCGATGCTTTCGCCCGGCAAGGCGCATGCCGAATTCACCGTCTGCAACCAGACGCTGGACGTCGTCAATCTCGCGGTCGGACAGAAAGTCGACAATGCCGACCAGACCGACGGCTGGTGGACGATCGGCGCCAACCAGTGCGTCAACGTCATCCGCGAGGAGCTGGCCAACCGCTACATCTACCTCTACGCGACGGACGTCTTCGGCCACGCGATCCTCAACGGATCGACCGAGATGTGCATCGACCGGCGGCGCTTCTCGATCCGCGGCATCGAGGAGTGCTGGCAGCGCGGCCATATCGCGGCGCGCTTCGTCGAAGTCGATACGCAGGAGCAGGTGCGCTGGACCTATTTCCTGACCGGAAACAGCCCGTGACGCACGCGATCGACACGAGCTTCAAACAGAAGAAGCTGGCGCGCTTGGCCGAGCGGCGGCGCAAGCTCTGGCGCGGAGTCCTTGCAGGGGCCGCAACGCTCGCCGTCGTCGCCTTAACCACCGGCTTCTACCTGACCAAGGAGTATTGGTCGTTCGGCGACGAGGACGAGGAGCTGCATCCCGTCGAGGGCATGGAAGACGTGCCCCCCGATGCCTCGGTCTATGTGCCGGCGATCATCGATCTCGCCGGCGATCCGATGTGGATCACGCTGGCGCCCGATGCCGACACCGCGACTAAGGGCAAGACCGTCGCGCGTCCGGCTGAGCTCGACAGTTCCGGGGCTTCGCCGCAAATCGAGATGCTGTCCGACGTGATGCTGAGCGCCAGCGAGAAGTTCATGACGACGATCCCGTCGACGCAGGAGGATTTCGCCTTCTTCCAGGCGCAGCGGCAGGCGGCTCCCAAGCCTTCGGCAACGGCGCCCGGCGATGCGCAACCGGCACCGCCCGCTCCGGCCGCGACGCCCGACGATCAACAGGGCGATCCGCAAGGCGACCTCGAAAACGACCTCCAGGCGGCGCCGGACGAGAGCGACGCCGGCCCGGCGCCCAAGGCCGACGCCGCCGACCCCGAGGCCGGCTGGGGCGAGACCATCGACCAGGGCGAAGCCGCGCTCCCGGCTTTCAAGAAGACCGCGGTCGAGAACAACACGACCGTGGCGACCGTCGCCAGCGAGTACCAGCGCTTCGAGGCGACTGAGGACACGTTCGTGAAGATCCTCAACGACCGCAGCCTGGACAGCGTGGCGCTCGACGCGCATTTCTCCGCCGAGGACGCGAAGCTTGCGGGCGAGGCGCTGAAGACGCTGTTCAACCGCGACGGGCTGGAGCCCGGCTTTGTGGTGGCCATGCGCGGGTTCCGTCCGAACCGCGAGACGACCACCATGTCGCTGATGCAGGTCTCGATCTACGCCAAGAATGTCTATGTCGGCACGCTGACGCGCAATGCGGCCGGCGCCTTCGTGTCGGGCGTCGACCCCTGGGTCCGCGAGGACCTCTTCAACTATTCCGGCGCCTCGGACCAGGGCGGGCCCAAGCGGCAGTACCGCCTGCTCGACGCGATCTATTCGACGGCAGCACGCAACAAGGTGCCAACCGGCGTCATCGGCGAGGCGATCATGTATCTGTCAAGGGGGCAGGACCTCGACGCCTTCGCCAGCGAGGACCAGCGCCTGGTGCTGATCTATTCGCAGACGCCGCGCGGCCAAGGCGACATCTCCGGGCGGGTGCTCTATGTCGGCGTCCAGGGCACGGACAAGAGCCTCGACTGTTTCGTCTTCCAGCAGAGCGACGGCCAGTATGCCTGCGTGACGGGCGACGACCAGGTCCGCTCGCTAACCGTCACCAACGGCATGGTCACACCGGTCGCCGGAGTGATGACCTCGACCTTCGGCCCGCGCAAGCATCCGATCCTCGGCACGGTTCGAATCCACAAGGGCGTCGACTGGGCGGCGCCGGTCGGCACGCCGGTGATGGCCGCCTTCGACGGCGCGATCTCCTTCCAGGGTGATGGCGGCAGCTACGGCAATCTGGTGAAGATCACGCATGCCAACGGCCGCGAGACGCGTTATGCGCATATGCAGAAATTCGCCGTCGCCAGCGGGGTCGGCACCCAGGTGAAGGCCGGCGACGTCATCGGCTATATCGGCACAACAGGGCTTTCGACCGGCCCGCATCTGCATTTCGAGCTCTACCAGAACGGTGAGGCGATCGACCCTCTGGGCACGGTCACTTCGGTTGCCACCGCCGTTTCCGTCAGTTCCGGCGGTTCGGCCGATTCCGCCGTCGAGACGCTGACCGACCGGATCGTGCATGTCGAAAGCGGCGGCAGCGCCCGTGCCAAGAACCCGCTTTCGTCGGCGACCGGCGCCGGCCAGTTCATCTCCAAGACCTGGATCCGGATGATGAACACCTATCGTCCCGATCTCGCCCGCTCGCTTTCGACCGCCGACCTTTTGGCGCTCCGCTACGACGCGACGCTGTCGCGCGAGATGGTGCGCAACCTGGCGCGCGAAGGCGAAGCCTATCTGCGCGCCCGCGGCCACCAGATCACCGCCGGTCGCCTCTATCTTTGCCATTTCCTTGGCATGGAAGGGGCGCATCAGGTGCTGGCGGCGCCGGGCTCGTCGCAATTGACCGCGGTTCTGGGATCAGCCGTCATCCAGGCCAACCCGTTCCTTACCGGCAAGACCGCCAGTTATGTCGTGGACTGGGCCGAGCGGAAAATGGGGCAGAAAGCGCCGCGCGTGGTGACCGATCAGGGCCAGCCGGCGACGACCACGACCGAAATCCGGCAGACGTCTCCGGAATTCGAAAAATACAAGCAGGCGATCACTGTGCTGATAAGTTCGATCCAGAACACGCTGGAGCCCGGCTAGCTAGTGGCACTGCACAGGGATTTTGACCTCTGTTTGCGTTGGCAGATGGCATGCGTTGGAGATTGGCCGAAACGCCCATCGCGATCGTCATTCCAGGGCGGAGCAGGAGCGAAGCTCCGTCGCGAAGACCCTGGAATCCATGCCGTTACCTTCGCCAAGGCGTGCAACGGAGCAAAATTCTGCACCGCGGCGGCGCTTCCAAGTCACGGAATGGATTCTATGGTCTGCGCGCGTCGCTGCGCTCCTTGCTCCGCCATAGAATGACGAGGTTGGGGCGGCTTCAACCAATCCCCGGCATTTGTGCTGATTTCACGGAAATGACCAAGGCGCTGGTCTTCGGCCCCGGCATCGCGAAGGCGGCGCGCTCAAGAACTGACAGAGGACAGAAGCCCGGCCGGCCGCCGGGCCGGCTGTCTCGCTATGAGCCGTCCGGAGACAGGACCGGCCGCCTATTGCGTCCTGATCCGCATTTCCACCCGGCGGTTGACCGGATCGTAGGGATTGGCGACGCGCGGATGCGACTTGCCCAGGCCGATCGGCGCGAGGCGGGTAGATTGAACGCCGTTCGCCGTCAGGAAGGCCGCCACCGATTGCGCCCTTCGCTGCGACAGGTCCTGGTTGTAGCGATCCGTACCGGTCGCGTCGGTGTGGCCTTCGACGACGAAGCTGAACGTGCTCAGCCTATTGTCCTTCAGCGCCTTGGCGAACTCGTCCAGCTCCGTGCGGGCGGTCTGGTCGAGCTGGGCCGAATCCAGAGCGAAATTGATCATCATGTCGAGGCTGCCCTTTTGGGGCGCCTCGTTCTTGTCGGCCTTGCTCTTGCACTCTTCTTCGGTGCCGACGCAGATACCGCGCGACGCGCCAAGATTGCTCTGGCCGGCGAAGAACTTCACGATGTCTTCCGATTTCTGAAGCGGATCGGCGTAAACGTGCGTCGAAAAAAGCACGGTCGCCAATGCCAAGGCTGAGCTGCCCCACCGCATGACCGTCACTCCTGTTTGAGCGGGTTTCGCTGGCGCACCATATCAAATCTTGAAGCGATTGTCTGTGAACAAGCGCACGTTGCCAATGGCCACCACCTGCTAAAAGCTGGAGCATGATGCCGAAAAATATGAAGCGGTTTCGGGCGACATCATGCTCTAGATCTTTGATTTAGAGACGGGTTCATCCGGCTCTAAGGCTTGACCGACTCTCGGCTAAAGGCTTGAGTGGTTGTCAGCTGGCTCTCGGGGTTTGGCAGCCATGGCCAACGAACTCGGATACAGAACCGCAAGGGATCTCTTTCTTGCCTGTCCCGCGATCGCCCGGGACATGAAATCGCCGGCCGCCAATCAATCCCCGCTTGAGTTCTGCCGCGCCCTGCTCGCTGGGCGCGTGCCGGAGGAGGCCGTCACGTTCTGTGCCTATCTCCTGCCGGAACGCGCCGCGGTCTGGTGGGGGCATGAATGCCTGAGCCATCTCTCAGAACTCCTTGCCGATAGGGACCTCGAATTGCTGGCGCTCGTCAACGACTGGGTCGGCGAGCCTGGCAATCCCCGCCATCGAACGGCGCTGTGCGACGCGGTCGATCCGTCGCCGACGACGCCGGCTGCTTGGATCGCTCTGTCCGCGGCGTGGCGCGACGCGGCCTTCGATATGCTGTCGACCGGATTTCCCGCCGCCCACGCCGTCAACGCCGGGATCCTGGCGGGGCTGGCGCGCGTCTCGACCGCGGACCGTTTTGGCGTGCTTTCGGCCTTCGTCGATATGGGCATCCAGATGGTGGAGATGGAGGCGCAGCGGCAATCGGTCGACGCTTATTAGGGCCCACCGCCATACAGGGCTGCGAAGTCCCAATTCACGATCATTTGCAGCCGCCTTGCGCCCACCTGGCCAAAGCGACCTTGAAGCGGGTGCCGAGCGGATGCTGCAGGCGCAGCACGGAGACGTCGTTGGCGGCGAAATTCTTCGCCTGCTCGCAGAGGCGGGTCTCGTTCCACTCGTGGCAGCCGTCGCAGTGCTTGCCTTGCCAGACCGATTTGTCGAGGCCTTCGACCGGACTGAAAAGCGGTTGTCCCTTGATCAATTGGGCTATGCTCTTGCCGTCGATCGCCGGGTCGCCGAACTTGACCGGGCGATCGAAAAAGATCGGGCCGTCCGTCGCCAGCTTGGGGATCCTTTCACGCAGCGCATTGAGCGCAAGCTGGTCGTCGGCCTGGCCGGACGCCGCGCCGGTGTTGCGCGTCCCGGAACCCGCTTCGGCCTGAGGCGTACCCGCCTCGCCGACGATCAGCGGCGCGTTGAGATCGACCTTGTGCAAGACGACCTCGGTGGTCAGCGAGACGTTGATCCAGGGGCGCTGCTTGCCGGCGGTCGCCTTGAACACATCGCTGGTCACCCTGTTCATCGCTTCGGTGATGGAGACGTTGGCTTCGCCGATATGTTGGAGCAGCGCCGTGGTGAACGGCGAGTGGTCGCCCGAACCGTCATAGGCGAGCTGGTTCGGACTTGCGGCGAAGGCGACCAGCGTGCCGGCGCCGCCATTCTCGATCGGGATTTCGGCGAGGCCGCTGCTTGCGCCCTTGATGCCGGCGGTCTTCGCCAGCACGTCGGCAAGCGGATTGTCGCGGCAAGCGTCCAGGAAAACCAGTCTTATGCTGGTCTCGCGCGACATCTGGCGCAGGACGAAATCGACCGAGACGGCCTCGAAATCGAGCGAGGTCTCGTCCTCAAGCGCGGCGTCGACCGGAAGCAGATAATTCTTGCCGGAGACCTGCAGGCCATGGCCGGCATAGAAGAAAAGCGCGATGTCGGCGCCCCGCACCTGCTTGGCAAACTGCGCCACCGTAGTCTGTGTCTGCTGCTTGGTGAGGTCGAAGCCGGAGACCACCTCGAAGTCGAGGTCCTTGAGCCGATCGGCCATGGCCTGTGCATCCCGCGCCGGATTGGCGAGCGGCGCCGCGTGCTGATATTGCGAATTGCCGAGCACGAGCGCGACGCGCCGCTCGGCATTGGCGGCGGCCATCGTCAGAATCAGGGCAAGCGCCACAAGTCCCACAGCGCGAAGCAGGCCACCGCAAAAGGCAATCGGACCGGGACCCACCGCCACCTCAGTTGGCGAGCTTGCTGGCGGAGAATTCGATCCGCCGGTTGAGCGCCTTGTTCTTGGGCGTGTCGTTGGCGGCGACCGGCTTGTCCTCGCCATAGCCGGCCGAGCTTATCTGGTTGCGCGGCACGCCGTCGGCGATAAGCGCATCGGCGACCGCCTGGGCGCGCCGCTCGGAGAGCGCCTTGTTCGCCTCGGCCGATCCGTCGGAATCGGTGTAGCCGGACACTTCGACCTTGAGGGCCGGGCATTTGCCGACGACGCCCTCGACCTCCGCCAGCAGCGGGCGGCTCTTGGCGTCGAGCCTCGCGCTCGCTTGGCGGAAATAGATGGCGCCGGTGCGCGAGAGCACGGCAAACCTGTTGAGGCACTCCTCGTCGCTGAAATTGGCCTTCGCGGCATCGGTGGCGACGGGGCCGACCTCGGCGGTCGAGGCCGCAACGGTCTGCACGGCGGCCGGCTTGGCGCCATCGGCGGTGAAGACGAAATCGAAGGACACCGACGCCGTGGGCACGATGTTGGTCACGTTGGCCGCCTGCTGCAATTTGTCGATGTTGGGCAAGAGCCCGAAATCCTCGACATGGACTGCGACGGGCGCTTCCGAAGCGACGGAAACCTGGGTGTCGCTGATCATGGTGACGACGACGCTTGCCTCGAGATCCTTGTCGACGCCATGCAGGCTGAGGCGGAACGGCAGTGTCGTCTTCACGCGGCGCTTGGCCGGCAGATCGGCGAACGCCGCCGGGTCCACCTTCGCGGTCACTTCGGCCGTCGGATAGGTGAATGTCTCGAAAAACAGGAAACGCATGCGCACGTTGCGCAGGTCGACGCCCGTGTCGACGGAATTGAGGTCGAAGCTGATTCTGGCGTCGCCTGCGGAACTCAGCGTGCCGGTGATGTTCCTGATCTTGTTAGTCTCGACGATCGTGTTCTTCTTGACCGACTGGTAGGTGAGCACCGAAGCGGACGGATCGAGCGTCCAGTTCGGCGCGGCGCTGGCGACCTGCGATCCGAAGACCAGCAGCGCGGCAACGACCAAGCCAAAAGCCGCGGCCTTGGCACGCATTTTTCGCCAGAATGCGACGACTTCGAACATGGAACGCCCCCGCCAGGACAACCCGATCTCGATACCGGCATGTGACCGGAGCATAGAGCAATTGTCCGGGCTTGGCGAGCAGTTACAGCGAGCTCGATAAGTGAACCCCGCACCAGCTATCTAGTGCTCAACCCCAGCCGCCTCCGCCGCCTCCGCCACTGCCCCCGCTACCGCCTCCGCCACCTACGGGTGCAATGACAGGCGCGGTTTCGGTCTGGACGGGCTTGATCAGTTTCTTGGCGGTAACCTTCTTGCGCTCGACGACTTTTGGTGCAGTCGTCGTACGAACGACCTTCGTCCTGTGCTTCGCCGCCGGGGCCGGCTCGACTTTGGGCGTCACGGTCGTGCAGCCTGCGACCGTGAGAGCGCCGGATAAGATTCAGAACAAGTCCCGGCGCGGATTGGCTTGTTCCCAGACCGCCCTGGCTGTCTTGACCAGCTGATCGTCCAACGAGCCATCCGCAGAAATCTTGGATTTGAGTTCTCCGCGCAGCTGTTTCAGGGCCGCTGTCTTCGCCTTCGCCCCGAATTTCGCCAGCGTGGTCCTTGCGTCCGGAATTTCGTTGCGAAGATCGAGCGCGGCCGCGAAGGCAAGATAGCGCGCGGCCACGGCCTGGTCGGCCTTGTCGCCTCTTTGCATCTCCAGCGCCGCGCGATCATACGCAGCCGACTGATCGCCGCGGTCGGTCGCCAGCTCGAACAGCCGTCGCGCTTCAGCCAAGTCCTGCTGCACGCCAACGCCATCCCTGTACATGCGTGCGAGACTGCCGGGAGCATAGGGCTGGCCGAGATCCATCGATTTCTGGAACAGCGAGAGCGCGGCCTTGGGGTCCTTCTCGACCCCCGTGCCGGAGAGATAATTGCGGCCAAGCAGGTTCATCGAATACATGTCCTGCCGCTCCACTCCGGCCTTCAGGAAAGCGACAGCGCGGGCCGGATCGGCCGGCACGCCGTTGCGGCCTTCGGTGAAGATCGCCGCGAGATCGTTCATGGCATAGGTGTGCCCCATAGCCGCCGCCTTGAGCAGCAGGTCAAGCCCCTTGCCGGTATTGCGATCAACACCGTATCCGTTGAATAAGGCGCGGCCCCAGGAGGTCATTCCATAAGGATCGCCCTTGTCGGACGCCGCCGCGTAGAAGGTGTTGGCCTGCTTGCGGTTGGCGGGCATACCCGCCCCGGTCGCGTTGAGGTAGCCCAGCTCGAACACAGCGCGAACATGTCCCTGGTCGGCAGCCTTCTGGATCGACTTCTTCGCTTCCTCGACCTTGCCGGCGGCGAGCAGCGCGCGGCCGAGCTCGTAGTGGAAGCGGGCGACATCGGGATAGGCTTTCACCGCCGCCCGGCAGGCCTCCACCGCCCCGGCACCTATCTCGTTCGGCAACAGACCAGGTACGACGCCCTGCAGGTCCAAGGGTTCGCCTGCCTGCGTGTCGCAGGGATCGACGCTCGGCGACAGCTTCATCGTCGCCGGCTTGGATGACGTGTTGTCAGCGCTGATCTCGAAGCCGACGATCAACGGTTTTGCGGCGCCTATCTGCGGTTCGTAGCGCAATTGGTCGACTTCACCGGCCATCAGGCTCGATTGCGGCGATAGGGTCCGGTCCGGCAGTGACAGCGTCCCGGTTGCCGGATAGCTCGCAAGCTTCACACTTACGGCCGGATCCTTGGTCGGGAAATCCAGCTTCAGCGGCACGGGGCCGACGCCGACGGGAGTCTTGACGTCGCGGTTCTCGATCGCCTCGGCGGCGCCGGCGATGTGGATGCCGCGCTCAAGCACCTGTTGCTTCTGCTCGGACTCAAGCGAGGCGACAAGCTGCTTGCCCGCGGCGCCATCGCCGTTCTTGACCCGGAACACCAGTATGCCCTGCGATCCACCGCCCCACTCGTCATGTGTGGCATAGGCCAGCATGTCGACCTGGTCCTCGGCGTCGGCGCTCTTCGGCACATCCATCGCAAGTCGCGGCAGATCCTTGCCTTCTATCGGCTCGCCCGTCGCGACCGGCTTGCCGTCCAGGATCAGACGCCCCAGCGCCGGCGGCCTTTCGATACTGATGGTGACCGCGCCGCCATCGACATCGACCGGCACCGGCAGGTCAAGCGCGACCGGACCGACGCCCGACGGCACGGTCTTCTCCAGCACCGGCGGCAAAGCCGGCCGGCTGGCGCGCCGCATCAGCACCACCTCGTCGATCAGCGAGGAATTCTCCCAGGGAACCTGCGCGCCCTTGGTGGCCTCGACCACATCGCGGCGCACGGCCGCCATGACCGAGCGTATCTCCTGGTTCGGCGCCAGCGCGCGGCGGGAGAAGGCGGATGAAAACGGGCTGAGATCGCCGGACCCGTCATAGGCGACGGCGCCGGGTTCCGTGGCGAAGGCGATCAGCGTGTTCAGCGAGCTTTTCACCTGCGCGAGACCGGTGCCGCCGGCCGCGATCAATTGGTCGCGCAGCCAGTAATCCTTGCGGGGGAACGGGTTGTTGCGGCAGGCATCGAGGATGATCACCTGGATCTTCGATTTGGCGCGCAACTGTTGCAGGACGTCGTCGAGCTTGACCGCCTGGACCTCGATGTCGGCCGCATCCTTGAGCGACGCGTCGACCGGGATCAGGAAATTCTCGCCGCCGATCTGAAAGCCGTGACCCGAATAGTAGACGACCGCCAGATCGGCGCCGTCCGCCGCCGCGAGATAATTGCGAAATTCTTTCTCGAACTGGAGCTTGGTGAGATCCTTGGCGACGAATACATCGAAGCCGGCCAGCCGGAATGTGCTCGACACGTCGTCGGCATCCTTGTCCGGATTTTTCAACGCAGGGATTTCGCGATATTCGGAATTGCCGATGACAAGCGCAACCCTCCGATCGGCGTGCGCCTGCACCGTCGCGAGGCCCACGAGGATCAAGGCTGCAATCAGCGCGCAGCATCGCAGCATGGTAAAATCCCTAACTGCTAGCACCCGTCGGCCACAAGAACGCAGCTCGCGGGATCGCGGTCTGTTAAAGACTTCACAATCTGCCAAGACGGCAAGGAACGCGCCTGCGATGGCAAGGCAGATCGCGCATTCAATCAACTGCTAAAATAACGCAGAGACCTCGGCGCCGCAATGACCTGGGTAAGCGCGTCGCCGTCTGTCGATGCAGGATCGCCATCGGCGAGCCACGCCTCCGCAGCGCTGCGTGTCTGTGACGCCACAGCGTTTCATGGGAACGGCGAAAACGTCCTATCTCTTTGCCTTACGCAATTCCGGACGGCGGCGAACCGCCGACCCCGAGCCGGCCTCTTTCCTGGGTCAGGCGCCGCTCCACATCGCGTCCGGCACCACCACCAGCTTGCCGACGAAGTCCTTGGCCATGAAGTCGGTCTGGGCGCGGTGGAAATCCGACAGTTTGTAGACGCCGCCGACCAGCGGCTTGATCTTCTTTTCCTCGATGTAGCGCACGATGCGGCGGAAATCCGCCCGCGTGCCCTGGCTCGAGCCGTGGAGCTGGAGCTGCTTCAGATACATGGTGCGAAGGTCTAGCTGCACCACCGGCCCCGCAATGGCGCCGGCTGTGGTGTAGCGGCCTTCGGGCCGCAGGATACGTAGGAGGTCGTTGAAGATGGCGCCGCCGACGAGGTCGGCCACCACGTCGATGGGCTGGCCATTCGTCGCCTCGGTGACGGCGGTGAGCAGGTCGGTCACGCCGCGCGTGATCACCTTCTCGGCGCCGATGTCGAGCACGGCCTGTTCCTTGCCCTTGCCGACGACGGCGTAGGGGATGGCGCCCCGCGCCCTTGCCAGTTGCACGATGCCGGAGCCGACGCCGCCGGAGGCGCCGGTGACCAACACACGCTCGCCGGCCTTCAGCGCCGCGCGCTCCAGCATCTGCTCGCCGGTGAGATAGGCGCAGCAGAAGGTGGCTAGCTCGACATCGCTCAGATCGGTGTCGACGACATGTGCGTTCTCGGCCGGCAGCGCTTGGTATTCGGCATAACCGCCGTCACGACCGTGGCCCATATAGTCGATGTCGGCGAGCGAATCGTCGTCGCGATTATAGATCGAGAAATCGACCATGACGCGCTCGCCGATTCGCTCCGCGGACACGCCGTCGCCGACGGCGACGATCGTGCCAACAGTGTCGGTGCCTTGGATGCGCGGGAAGGTGAGCGTGTTGCCTTGCCGGCGCCAGGTCGATACCGCCCCGGCATCTTCCTCCGTGCCATAGGCGCCCTGGCGCACCCAGACATCGGTGTTGTTCATGCCGCAGGCGCTGACCTTGACCAGCACCTCGCCGGCGGCAGGTGCCGGCACCTTCACATCGGTGCGGTAGACGAGCTTCTCAAGGCCGCCATGGCCCGTAAGCTGCACGGCGGCCATTGTGGCGGGAAGAGTTCTGGTCATGGCATTCATGTCGCTTCTCGGATGTCACTTCTCAGATGCTGGCGAGGACGCTGTTCACCGCGTCGGCGGTCTTTGCGACGACGATATCGGCTTCCTCGCGCGTCAGGCAGAGCGGCGGCGCGAAACCGAGGATGTCGCCCTGCGGCATGGCGCGGCCGATGACACCGCTTGCCGCTAGCGCGGTGGCGATCTGCGGCCCGACCTTCAGAGCCGGATCGAAGAAGACGCGGTCGTCGCGGTCCTTGACGAACTCGATTGCGGCCAGCATGCCGTCGCCGCGCACCTCGCCGACATTCCGGTGGCCGCCGACGGCCTTGGCAAGCTCAGCGCGGAAGTAAGCACCGGTCTCGCCGGCGTTCCGGACCAGGTCCATCTCGTCGATCAGCTCGAGATTGGCGACACCGGCGGCAACGCAGATCGGGTGCGCCGAATAGGTCCAGCCATGGCCAAGCGAGCCCAGCTTGTCCGAGCCCTTGACCAGCACCTGCCAGACCTTGTCGGCGACGATGACGCCGGAAAGCGGCGCATAGGCCGAGGTCAGGCCCTTGGCGATGGTGATCAGGTCCGGCTTGATACCATAATGGTCGGAGCCGAACATGGTGCCGAGACGACCAAAGCCGGTCACCACCTCGTCGGCGACGAGCAGCACGTCGTATTTGTTGAGCACGGCCTGAATCTTTGCCCAATATCCGGCCGGCGGCGGAACGATGCCGCCGGTGCCGAGGATCGGTTCGCCGATGAAGGCTGCGACCGTGTCAGGGCCCTCGGCCAGGATCATCTCCTCAAGCTTGTCGGCGCAATATTGCGAGAACTGCTCCTCGCTCATCGAGCGGTCGGCGCGGCGGAAATAATACGGCGCTTCGGTATGCATGATCGGCGCGCGCGGCAGGTCGAAGGCATTGTGGAACAGCTCGAGCCCGGTCAGCGAGCCGGTCATGACGCCCGAGCCGTGATAGCCGCGCCAGCGCGAGATGATCTTCTTCTTCTCGGGCCGGCCGAGAACGTTGTTGTAATACCAGATCAGCTTGATGTTGGTCTCGTTGGCATCGGAGCCGGAGAGGCCGAAATAGACTCGGCTCATGCCCTTCGGCGCGCGGTCGATGATCATCTTGGCAAGCGTGATCGAGGCTTCGGTGCCGTGGCCAACATAGGCGTGGTAGTAGGCGAGGTTCTTCGCCTGCTCGGCGATGGCATCGGCGATCTTCTGGCGGCCGTAACCGACATTGACGCAATAGAGGCCGGCGAAGGCATCGATGCTCTTCTTGCCGGTGTTGTCCCAGATGGTGACGCCTTCGCCGCCGGCCATGATGCGGGCCGGCGATTCACCGCGCGCGTGCGTGCCCATATGCGTCGAGGGATGGAAGAAGTGGTCGCGATCCCAGGCGGAGAGTTCGTTGGACTGTTCGAGCATTTTTGACTCCTGACGAGAATGAGGCCTACGCAGCTTAGGCTACGTCGAGGCAGAGGTATTTCAGATCGGTGAAGGCTTCGAGGCCGTGGCGCGAGCCCTCGCGGCCGATGCCGGATTGCTTGACGCCGCCGAAGGGGATCGGCGCGCCGGTGATCTTGACCCGGTTGATCGCGACCATGCCGTACTCCAGGGCGCGGCCCATGCGCGCCTGCCGCGCGCCGTTTTCGGTGACGACATAGGCAACGAGGCCGTATTCGGTGGCGTTGGCGCGGGCGACGACTTCCGCCTCGTCGTCGAACGGCGTCACAGCCGCGATAGGGCCGAAGGTTTCTTCGCGCATGATCAGAGCGGCGTCCGGCACATCGGCGAGCAGCGTCGGCTGGTAAAACAGCGGGCCGGCCGCGTGACGCTTGCCGCCGGTCAGGCAGCGCGCGCCGTGGGTGAGCGCATCGGCGACTTGCTCCTCGACCTTCTTCACCGCGCGCTCATGCATCAGCGGCCCGATATCGGCGTCAGCGGATAGGCCGTTGCCGGTGCGGAGTTGCTCGATGCGACGGGCGAAAGCGGCGCAGAAGCGATCATAGATCGGCCGCTGCACATAGATGCGGTTGGCGGCGAGGCAATCCTGGCCGGAGGTGGCGAATTTGGCATCGAGCGCGATCTTGACGGCCTTGTCGATATCGGCGTCGTCGAAGACGATCAGCGGCGCGTGGCCGCCGAGCTCCATCACCAGCCGTTTCATCGTCGGCGCGCTCTGCGCGGCGATCAGCCGGCCGACTTCGGTCGAGCCGGTGAAGCTCATGGCGCGGACCCGCGCATCGGCGCACATCGCGCCAACGATGGTGCGCGCATTACCGGTGACGACGTTGAAGACGCCTGCCGGCAGCCCGGCACGCTCGCCGAGCTCGGCCAGCGCCAAAGCCGACAGCGGCGTTTCCGAGGACGGGTGCGCCACAATGGTGCAGCCAGCGGCCAAAGCTGCCGCCGCCTTGCGGGTGAGCATGGCCGACGGAAAATTCCAGGGCGTGACGATGCCGACGACACCGAGCGGCTCGCGGCGCACCGACATCTCGGCATTCGGCAGATGGCTGGTGACGCTTTCGGCGTTGAGGCGTTTCGCTTCCTCGGCATACCACTCGACAAAGGACGCGGCGTAGTCGATCTCGCCAAGCGATTCCTTCAGCGGCTTGCCTTGTTCCAGCGTCATCAACAGCGCCAGATCATCCTTGGCGGCGACGATGAGATCGAACCATTTTCGCAGGATTTTCGAGCGCTCCTGCGGCAGCGCCGAGCGCCAGCCGGGAAACGCGCGTGACGCGGCATTGATCGCCTTTGTCGTCTGGGCGGCATCGAGCGCGGCGACAAAGGCGACGGTAGCGCCGGTGGCCGGATCGGTAACCTCAAAACTTGCCGCCGCTTCGCTCGCCGTCCAGTGGCCATCGACATAGGCGAGCGCGCGCAGCAGCCGGCGATCGGCGAGGCGGTCGAGCGCGTCATGGTGGTTGGTACGGGCAAAATGCGCGGACATCAGTCGGGTCTCCCGGTGCCGAGGCGATATGGAGAGACTAGTCGCGCGATCGAGACAAAGGGGCTGTTTCGGCAAGCTGATGGAGAGAGACTATCTCTATTGGCGTGCGGAAGCAGACGATCTCTCTGGCTGGCCAGCCGCCGGATGCCACCAAACGGTGAAATTGGCCGAGCCTCCACAACTTCGTCATCCACGGGCGGAGCGGAAGCGAAGCGGACGCGTAGACTCGAGGATCCATTCCGTGACCTCGATTGAAGGGCACAGCGGAGCAGAATTCTGCACCGTTGCAACGCCTCAAAGTCACGGAATGGATCCTCGAGTCTACGCGTCGCTTCGCTCCTTGCTCCGCCCGTGGATGACGAAGTAGCGGACGTTTCGGCTAATCTCCACGCTGATCGTGGGACCGACTCATCCTTATT
>NZ_VFWS01000110.1:0-16975 GCF_006443065.1 Mesorhizobium sp. B1-1-5
TTCGGCCAATCTCCAACGCGTGCCGCCTGCCAACGCAAACAGAACCGACCGGTCAAATCCGTGTGCAGTGCCACTAGGCGAGCCGGATACGATCGACGTCGGTCGATCGATCAGGAACATAATCGGCTCCGCCGATTAGTCTGGATACGATCTTCGATCGATCCTAAGTGGCACAACCAAACGCCATTGCGGGGCGATTTCAGCCACGCTAAATCCGTACCATGACCAAGACCGCTCCCGATATCCTGCGCATCGCCGTCGCCCAGCTCAACCCGACCGTCGGCGACGTCGCCGGCAATCTGGCAAAGGCGCGCGAGGCGAGGGCGGACGCGGCGCGCCAGGGCGCCGATCTGGTGCTCTACACCGAGCTCTTCCTCGCCGGCTATCCGCCGGAAGACCTGGTGCTGAAGCCTTCCTTCCTGAAGGCTTGCGAGAAGGCGGCGCAGGACCTCGCCGAGGACACCGCCGATGGCGGGCCGGGCGTCATCGTCGGCACGCCGCTGAAGCGCCGGACCGGCACGCATAACTCGATCGTCTTCGCCGACGGCGGCAAGATCATCGCCGAGCGCTACAAGCTCGACCTGCCGAATTATGGCGAGTTCGACGAGAAGCGCGTCTTCCAGGCCGGACCGGAGCTGCAGGGTCCGGTGAATTTCCGCAGCGTGCGCATCGGCATTCCGATCTGCGAGGACATCTGGGGCGACGTCGCCGTGTGCGAGACGCTGGCCGAAAGCGGCGCCGAGATCCTGCTGGTGCCGAACGGCTCTCCCTACTATCGCGCCAAGATCGACGTCCGCCACCAGGTCGTCATCCGCCAGGTCATCGAGACCGGCCTGCCGATGATCTATGCCAACCAGCTCGGCGGCCAGGACGAGCTGATCTTCGACGGCGCCTCGTTCGCCATCGGGGCCGACAAGACGCTGGCCTTTCAGATGAGCCAGTTCGAGGAGGCGGTCGCCGTCACCACCTGGAAACGGAAAGGCGATCATTGGGTCTGCTCGGAAGGCCCGATGTCGAAGATCCCCGAGCGTGAAGAGGCCGACTACCGGGCCTGCATGCTGGGTCTGCGCGACTACGTCAACAAGAACGGTTTCAAGAACGTCGTGCTCGGCCTCTCCGGCGGCATCGACTCGGCGATCTGCGCGGCTTTGGCCGTCGATGCGCTGGGCGAAGAGCGGCTGCGCACCGTCATGATGCCCTACCGCTATACGTCGAAGGATTCGCTGAAGGACGCCGAGGACTGCGCGCGCGCGCTTGGCTGTCGCTATGACATCGTGCCGATCTCCGAGCCGGTCGAAGGCTTCAGGCACGCGCTGACCCAGCTCTTCGAAGGCACCCAGGAAGGCATAACCGAGGAAAACCTGCAGAGCCGCGCCCGCGGCACGATCCTGATGGCGATCTCCAACAAGTTCGGCTCGATGGTGGTCACCACCGGCAATAAGAGCGAGATGTCGGTCGGCTACGCCACGCTCTACGGCGACATGAATGGCGGCTTCAACCCGATCAAGGATCTCTACAAGATGCAGGTCTACGCGCTGTCGCGCTGGCGCAACAACCATGTGCCGCCGGGTGCGCTCGGACCGTCAGGCGAAGTGATCCCCAACAACATCATCGACAAGGCGCCGTCGGCGGAGCTGCGCGAGAACCAGACCGACCAGGATTCGCTGCCGCCCTATCCGGTGCTGGACGACATTCTGGAATGCCTGGTGGAGAACGAGATGGGCGTCGACGACATCGTCGCACGCGGCCACGACCGAGCGACGGTGACGCGCGTCGAGCACCTGCTCTACATCGCCGAATACAAGCGCCGCCAGGCGGCGCCCGGCGTGAAGATCACACGGAAGAATTTCGGCCGCGACCGCCGTTATCCGATCACCAACCGGTTCCGGGACCGCGGCTAGTCCGCGAGATTGCGCGCGCATGCAGGATGTTGAAATCAGTTTCGACCTGTCGCGGATCGATTTCCGGGCAACCTCCGACCAGCTCATGCAAAGCTATTGGGGCGCATCCAGAACCGACGAGGCCCACCGTCGCGCCTTCGACAACTCGCTTTGCGTCGGCGCCTATCTTGACGGCAGGCAAGTCGGCTTTGCCCGCGCGATCACCGACTACACCGTCTTTGCCTACGTTGCCGACGTCATCATCTGGCCGGAACATCGCGGACAGGGGATCGGCAAGCGGCTCGTCCAGGCGCTGATCGATCACCCGGAGGTCGGGATGGTGACGCATTGGAGCCTTTCGACCAACGATGCCCACAGCCTCTACGAGAAGTTTGGGTTCAAGGCGTCGACCGACGGGCGCTACATGCGGCTGGATCGCAAGCCGACAGCCTGACTGGCCAATGCCCGCACAACCCGCCGTTGTTGCAAATTCGTCGCAGTGCTTGGACCAGATGTCGTTTTGGCGACGGGCCGACTTGGCGATCGGCTGATGCCTGCCTATAACAACCTTTCCGCGATTCCCTTCCGGGAGGACCGTATGGCAGGATTTGACATCGTTATGCGAGGCCGCGAGGCCTAGGTCGGCGCCGGCGCTCCGAGGGTTTCTCGGAGAGCCGGACGCGGAACAGGCATTTGCCGCTGCCGGTCGCCGCCTCAGGGCAGGTGACCTACCATACTGAACCTCCCGCTTTCAGGGTCGCCGCAAGGCGCGGTCGCGGGTTTTCCAATTCGATTTTTACCGGGACCGGGCTCGTTTGCGCCCGTATGACATCATGGCTCGTTTCAAGATCGACCTGCGCGCAAGCGCCTTTCGCAGCGTGCTTGGCTTCACGTTCAGCCACTGGCGCCACCAGCCGTGGCGGCTTTCGCTCATCATGGGCGCCTTCCTGCTCTCGACGCTCGCCGACGTGCTGACACCCTTCTACTCCGGCCGCCTGGTCGATGCCGTCGCCAGCGGCGCCGGAACCGACGCAGTCGCCTGGAATGCAGCGATGACGGCGTTCTCGACCTTGATGGCGCTGGCGCTGGCTGGCGTCGTGCTGCGCAATGTCGCGTTCCTGTGTATCGTCGAGTTGACGCTGAAGATGATGTCGGACATCGCCGCCGATGCCTTCCATCGGGTGCAGCGCTTCTCGACGGACTGGCACGCCAACAGCTTTGCCGGATCGACGGTGCGCAAGATAACGCGCGGCATGTGGGCGCTGGACCTGCTCAACGACACGATCCTGATCGCGCTGCTGCCGTCGGTCGTCATGCTCGTGGGTTCGACACTGCTGCTTGGCTGGTTCTGGCCGTTGATGGGGGCCGTGGTGGCCGCCGGTTCGGTGCTGTTCATCGCCCTCACGGCGATGCTGTCGCTCGGCTATGTCGCGCCTGCCGCACGGCTCGCCAACAGCTGGGACACGCGGCTGGGCGGCTCGCTGGCGGACGCGGTGAGCTGCAACGCCGTCGTCAAGGGCTTCGGCGCGGAGGCTCGCGAGGAAGCGCGGCTGGCGCGCGTCGTCGCCAAATGGCGCCTGCGCACCGGCCGCACCTGGATGCGCGGCACCGCCAACGGCACCACGCAAGGAGCGCTGCTGCTGCTGATGCGGGCGGCGGTGATCGGTCTTGCCCTCATGTTGTGGGCCTGGGGCCAGGCGAGCGCCGGCGACGTCGCCTTCGTGCTGACCTCGTTCTTCGTGCTGCAGGGCTATCTGCGCGACATCGGCACGCATATCCGCAACCTGCAGCGCTCGATCAACGACATGGAGGAACTGGTCGACTTCCAGTCCGAGCCGCTCGGCATAGAGGACCGGCCCGGCGCTCGCCCGATCCGGATCAGCGACGGGCACATCGCCTTCGACAAGGTGACGTTCCACTACGGCACCCACCTTCTGCCGCTTTACCGCGATTTCTCAGTCGATATCGCGGCCGGCGAGCGCATCGGACTGGTCGGGCATTCGGGCTCGGGCAAGACGACGTTCGTCAAGCTGATCCAGCGGCTCTATGATGTGAATGCCGGGCGGATTCTGATCGACGGGCAGGACATCTCGCAGGTCGAGCAGGCTTCGTTGCGCAGCCAGATCGCCATCGTCCAGCAGGAGCCGATCCTGTTCCACCGGTCGCTCGCCGAGAACATTGCCTATGCCAGGCCCGGCGCCAGCCAGGCCGAGATCGAGCATGCGGCCAGGCTCGCGAGCGCTCATGATTTCATCACCAGCCTGCCCAAGGGCTATGGAACCCTGGTCGGCGAGCGTGGCGTGAAGTTGTCGGGCGGCGAGCGCCAGCGCGTGGCGATCGCCCGCGCCTTCCTGGCCGACGCGCGCATCCTGATCCTGGACGAGGCGACATCGAGCCTCGATTCGGAATCGGAAGTCCTGATCCAGAAGGCGATGGAGCGATTGATGGTCGGGCGCACGACCCTGGTGATCGCGCACCGGCTCTCGACGGTGCGCGCGCTCGACCGGCTGCTGGTCTTCGATCGCGGGCGTATCGCCGAGGAAGGTTCGCACGACGACCTGATCCGGCTGAACGGCGGCATCTACCGGCGGCTGTTCGAGCGTCAGGCGCTCGAGCTGACCAAGGGCCTCGTCGCCTGAGGAAAGCGATGGCGCCCGGCTTGGCGGGCGTCATCAGCCGCAACGCGGTTGCAACCGCTCTCCCGGCATGCGGTTAAAGGGGTTCAATATGTTTTTCAAATTACTTTATATATATTGAGATTTTTAGGAAATTATATTTTAGTTTTTAGCTATTCACGTACGTTCAAACAATGATTTAAATGTATTTACAGAAAAGAAAATCAGATATGGCAGAAGGCCTCTTGGAGATTTTTGCAGGGAAGCCGACCGGATGGAGATTTCCTTTGGGAAGCACGGCCGCCTTTAGCGCTTTCGTATAGGCAATCATAATGAATCTTGTCTCCGCAAAAGCGGTTCCGGGACAGGTGGTTGCGCCGCTGGAATCCCAGCATGGCTCGGTTCGGCCTTTAGCCGCCGGCGATCTCGAGCAGGTCGCCGCGCTGTTCCTGATGAAGTTTCGTCATCGTCGCCGCCAGCGCGATCGCGCGATCGTGCAGACGGCGGACTATATGAGGGGGCTTTACCTGAACGGGGATGAGAGCAAGGCTCTTGTCCAAATCAATCCGCAGGGCCGCTTGGGTGGCTTCATGGGCGTTCTGAAAGCCCGCTATGAGCTCAATGGAAGGGCATTGAGCGCGGCCATCATCGGTCCCTTCATGACCGACTCCAGCACCGATCACGGTTGGGCCGGCCCGCAATTGCTGCGTGCCCTGCATCAAGGCGAATTCGATCTATACCTGACCGATTCCGCCAACCGGACATCCTTGGCCTTCGCGCGCCCGATGAAGTATCAGCTGCTGCCGGTGCATTGCCTGGAATGGACCTGTATTTTCCGGCCGGGCGCCATGGCCGCCGCCGTGCTGCGCCGTAAATGGCCCGGGCTGCCTCGCCTGGCGCTCGATCCTTGCGCGAGAGCGTTCGACGCTCTTGCAAGAAGAAGGTTCGAGCCATCGGCCCAGCATTCGTCGTCCCAACGGATCCACCGGGAGCCGATCGATGCGACCCAATTTGCGGAGCAACTGCCTGCCCTCATGACCGATTACTCCCTTCGGCCGAGTTGGACGGACGGGGAGTTGCCGCGGCTGCTCGCGCTGGCGGCCGAGAAACGAGCCGACGGGCCACTTCATTTCGGCGGGACTTACGACGAAACGGGCAGGATGCTGGGCTGCTACGCCTTCTACGGCCAGGCTGGCTGCATCGCGAACCTGTTGCAAATCCAGGCATCCGGATCCCATTGGGGCGTGACGCTGGAGGGCCTCATCGCGGCTGCGCGGGAGATGGGTTGCGTCGGCATCACCGGGCAGACGCAGAACCGGTTCATGCCGCAACTCTTCGGCCACAAGGACGTCTTCTTCCGCTATGCCGGGGGCACGATGGTCCGCTCGCGCATCGCCGAGGTCACCGAAGCGGTCCGCTCCGGCGACATTTTCATCGGCGGGTTGATGGGCGATCGCTGGACCCGGCTCAGTTCCGACGATTTTGGCCGTGCCTGACCGGGTCAGGCGAACTTGCGCGGCGCGGCGCAGAAGCCGGCAATGATCTGGCAAAGGTCGGGTTCGTTGACCATCCGGATGGCTTCGTTCGGGCCAACCCATTTGCGCGTTCGCGCGCGCTTCTCTTTCCAGCGATCCGCGACGCGGTCGACATGCAGCGGAAAGACCAGTACCTCGCAAGGCACTTCCTCGCCGGAGGCGAGGACCTTGGCATAGAAATAGCGGCCGGCTTCAACATGCGATATGGAGCCGCGCAGTCCGGCTTCCTCGCCTGCTTCGCGAGCGGCGGCTTCGCAAAGCGGCTCCCTGGCTTCGGGCCAACCCTTGGGCAGCACCCAGCGACCGGTGTCGCGGCTGGTGATCAGCATGATCTCGACGCCGTTCTCGCTCTCGCGCCAAGGCAAGGCGGCAACCTGAAGGCGACAAGGCGCGACGCCAAAGAGCCGCCGGACTCTTTCGGCCATCAGGTTGTGCGTCGTCGGCCTCGTCAACATGGTAAGAAGCTGCCCCAGCCTCCAGAATCATTTGCCATCTTACGAATCTTACGGCGAATTGTGGGCTTTAAAAGTAAAAAACTTCACTCTGTCGGAAAATCTCACCAGAAAAAGTCAATCCTGCAAAGTAGTCGTGCTCGTTGGCACGACTACACGACCCAGGTTTAAGGCAGATTCTCTGGAGAATAAGATGGCCGTTCAGCCGGCGTGATCGTCCGCGATCGGCTTCTGGTAAGTGAAGCCCATGTCCCATGGGAAGTAGATCCAGGTGTCCTGACTGACTTCAGTGACGAACGTGTCGACCAGCGGACGGCCCTTCGGCTTGGCATAGACCGTCGCGAAATGCGCCTTCGGCATCATCGCGCGCACTATGCCGGCCGTCTTGCCGGTATCGGTCAGGTCGTCGATGATCAGCACGCCGGCCCCGTCATCGGCGAGCAGCGGAGGCGAAATCTCCTTCAGGACCTGCAATTGACCCTGGCTGGTGTAGTCATGATAGGAGGCGACGCACACCGTCTCGATGACGCGGATGCCGAGCTCGCGCGCGATGATGGCGGCGGGCACCAGGCCGCCGCGCGTGATGCAGACGATCGCCTTCCATTGTCCCTTGTTGGCGCCGGACAGCCGCCAGGAAAGCGCGCGGGCGTCGCGGTGGAACTGGTCCCAGGAGACGGGGAAGGCTTTTTCGGGAAGGGACATGTTCGCGCACTCCGCAAGCGCGCACCATCAGCGCGCAGAAACAATGGAATGCAGGCGGAATTAGCTGGAAAGCCTTGCTCTTGGCAAGGGACAGCGGGTGGACGTCCCCTGTCACGCTTTTTCCCGGAATTGCTCCGGCGTCACCGCGACAGGAAAGCGGCTACATTCGTGCTGCGCAGTACCGTGCGGGTAACGCCGCCGAACAGGAGCTGGCGCAGCCAGGAGTGGCTGTAGGCGCCGAGCACGAGCAGGTCGGTGCCGGATTCGGCCATCCTCGACTGGATGATGTCGTCGATTGCCGAGCCATCCGACTTCTGCACCGAGACGCTGACATTGGCGCCGTGGCGCGACAGGGCGGCCGCGATCTCGGCGCCGGCTGCCTCGGGGGATTCGTCCAGGCTCTCGGGCGGATCGATGACGAGAATGTCGGTCTTGTCGGCCTCGGCAATGAAGGGCAGGGCGTCGAAGGCCGCGCGTGCCGCTTCCTTGCTGCCGTTCCAGGCCAGCAACACACGCCTGAAGGTTGTCACCAGCGGGCCGTCATGCGGCACGACCAGCACCGGCCGGCCGGCATCGTAGACCAGCGTGTCGACATCGGCGCTCGGATCGCCGCCGGTGTCACGCTGAGCGGCGATGATCAGATCGGCGGCGCGCACGCTCGATATGCCGGTCAGCGCGCTGTCGCCGGAAAAGCTCTCCAGGCTTCGCCATTCGAAGGAGAGGCCGGATTCCTCGATCCGCTTCAGGAAATAGGCGTGTAACTTGTCGGCGCGCTCCTTGTTCATCTCGGCCGAGACCTGCAGGAATTCGGTATCGGGAAAGCCCGTGGCCGATGTGTAGGGCACGGGAAGCGCCTCGGCATGGATGCCGACGAGATGGCTCTCGAATCTTTCGGCAAGCGGAAGGGCGCAATCGAGCACGCGCTCGGCGTCCTGTTCGTTCTGCAAAATGGCCACGATCGTCTTGAAGCGCATGGCTGGTCCCTCAATTGTTTGCCCCGCGCATCCGCGCGGCAAGGGAACGCCTCAGCGCATTGACTGGTTCCAGCCGCGGATCAGCCTGCCTTGGCCAAGCCCGCCACCATCGCCTCGACGTCCTTGCGCGCGGCCTCGAGCGCTTCCTCGCTGCGGGCGCGGACGACGAGCTCGGTCCAGAACTTGCCGTCGCCATATTTGGGATAAGAGCCGATGATGGTGCCTGGATGCGCCTTCTGGATCTCGGCCAGCGGCCCACCGATCAGGCCCTCGCCGAAGGGGCAGTGCACCGCGGCCGACAGCATTTTGGTGCCGGCCTTGAGCGTCGGCACCACATTGTCGAGCATGGCCTGGAAGATCGACGGTACGCCGGCCATGACGTGGACGTTGCCGATGCGGAAGCCCGGCGCGACCGAGACGGGATTGTCGATATGGTCGGCGCCGCGCGGCATGCGCGCCATGCGCTTGCGCGCTTCGGTGAACTCGATGCCGCGCCCGGCATAGCTTGCTTCGAGCAGCGCATAGGCCTTGGCGTCGTATTCGCAAGGCACGCCGAAGGCCTTGGCGATGGAGTCGGCGGTGATGTCGTCATGCGTCGGGCCGATGCCGCCGGTGGTAAAGACGTAGGTATAGCGGGCACGCACGGCATTCACCGCCGCAACGATCTCCTCCTCCTCGTCGGGGACGATGCGCACTTCTTTCAGGTCGATGCCGATCGCCGTCATGATATCGGCGAGATGGCCGATGTTCTTGTCCTTGGTGCGGCCGGAGAGGATTTCGTCGCCGATGACGAGCATGGCGGCGGTGACGATTTCAGGCATGGCGGGCTCCGGCAGCAAAGGTCGCCTGAGATAACGCGGCCCGCGGCCGGCCGCAATGCGAAAGCCGGATCCTTGTGGCGGCGGCCGTTGCGGATATGGTGCGGTCGGTCGGCTTGGGGTGAAAACATGCTGATGTCGTTTGTCTTGTGGTTGCTCGCCGGCTTGCTCGTCGCGGCGGCGCTTGCCGTGATCGCCGTGACGGTTGCGACCTGGCGGATCGCGGCAAAGGCCGAAAGACTGGTGCCGGCTTGCGGCAAATTCGTCGAGATCGACGGCAAGCGCATCCACTATGTGGAAGAGGGCGACGGCAGGCCGATCGTCTTTGTGCACGGGCTGGGCGCTCAACTCCACCACTTCCGCCAGACGCTGTTCGGCCGCTTCGGTCCTGGCTACCGGCTGATCGCCCTCGACCGGCCGGGCTCGGGCTATTCAGTTCGGGCAAGCGGGGCCACCGGCCGGCTGCCCGAGCAGGCTGACATCGTGCGGCGCTTCATCGACGAATTGCGCCTGGAACGGCCTTTGGTCGTCGGCCATTCGCTCGGCGGGCCATCGCGCTTGCGCTGGCGATCGGGCATCCGACAGCGATTTCCGGCGTTGCGCTGCTCTCGCCGCTGACGCATCAGGAAGCGAGGGGGCGTCAGGGATTTGACCTGCTCTATGTTCCGTCACGGCTGCTGCGCCGCGTCCTGGCCCACACGGTGGCGATACCGCTCAGCCTCCGTTACGCGCAGCCGACGCTGCGGTTCATTTTCGCGCCGCAAGCGGTTCCGGCCGACTACATGATCGGCGGCGGCGGATGGCTTGGGCTGCGTCCGTCCCACTATTTCGCCACGTCCACCGATGTCGTGGCCGTGGAACGGGATCTTGGCGAAATCGAACGGTCTTACCGCGAAATAGCGATGCCGGCAGGCATTCTGTTCGGCACCGGCGACCGAGTGATCGCCGAGGCCGTGCACGGCGAACCGATGCTGGACAAGATCGAGGGCCTCGACTTTGAGCGGATCGAAGGCCTGGGCCACATGCCGCAATTTTCGGATCCTGAACGGGTCGTCGCCTTCGTCCAGCGTATCGCCGCGCGCGCTTTCGCGCATTGACCGCAATTGACCTTGGCGGGGGCTCGCGGCTCTTCACGCGGCGTCACGCAAATGTGTCGGACATTCTGTCCCACCCGGAATTTCCAGCGGAACCTTCGCACCCAACCCAGGGTTTCGATGGTGTCGCCAGGGCCTTGGTGCCCGATTTTCTGGCGATCAAGAGAATGGAGAATCCAATGATTACAAGACTCATTGCAGCTTCGGCGCTGGTGCTGGCCATGGGTGGCGCAGCCATGGCGCAGTCGTCCGATGACTGGTGGTGGTGGCACCGCGACCATCGTCCCGACACGAGCCAGCAGGTAGATCCCTATACCACAGGCAGCATCAATGGCGGCTCCGGGCTGACCACCTATGGCCATACCGGTGGCATGGGGCCGTGCGCCCACAACACACCCGGTCCGGATGCCAACTCGCAACAGAACGTCAACGATCATTACTGCGGTAAGTAGCGCCGCATAGCCACCGTCGGCCGGTGTGAGGCCTTCCGGCTTCGCCGGTCGCGGGGCGGTTGCAACTCGCTTAGTCGGAGACTTCGGTTTGCGGGCGGTCGCGGCCGTCGGCGAGTTCGTCGTGCCACGTGCCTTCGGCGTCCTCATATTGGATGCCGTCGGTGGTGCCGGCAACCTGCTGCTCGGACGAGGCGATCTCGGCGGCGCGCAGCGCTTCCTGGTGCGTGCGGAAAGTCTCGGAAAATGTCGAGCCGACCTTGTAGGCCCAGCCGCCATCATGCTCGACGATCTTGTAAGTCAGCTTCGCCATGGAATCCTCCGGTTAAGAAGCATGCTCAGTGCAGCTTTCCGTCGGGCAGCCTATCTTCGGGAACCAGAACTTCCGATTCCCTGGCCGCCTCGACAAGGGCGCGACGCGCGTCCGCTGTCGAACGATAACCTTCCAGCGCTTTGAGGCAAGTGTCGAGAGCATAACGATGGCGATCGCCGCGATTGAGCGGCCAAACGGTCATCAGGCACTCGGCAGCTTCGCGGGTGCTGCTTATCTGGCGGTATTTGCCGACATGGCCGAGCTCGACCACCACCGGTTTTTCAAAGGGTTTGTTGTCCATCATGGCCGCCAACGTAAAGCGGCCAAATTGGTTGCAGTTGTGGCGATGATCCTGCGCCCAAACGTCTCAGGACTGTGCCGATTCCCGGTTCTGTTTTGACGCAATTGCGGACGGAAGGCCACGGCGAAGCCGCCGAGCCTGACCGTGTCACACTTTTCTTGAAATTGCTCGAGGCTGCGTTGACATTCAGGTGATGCCGGCCTGCGAACGATGGTTTTCCTGCGCTTCCGGTGCTCACGTACTTAAGTACGCTCCGCTCCGGTTCTCGGAAACCATCGTTCTCGGCTCGGCCTGACCTGAATCTCAACAAACCCTAGCCGGCGGCTTTCATCCAATGCCGCATCGTCGTCACCGAACGTGCCAGCTGCGGCGCCGGATGGATTTCCTCGCCGAAGGCGGCGGCCGCGCGCCAGCCCCAGCGTGGGTCGGCGAGGAATGCGCGCGCCAGCGCCACCATGTCGGCACGGCCGTCGGCGACGATTGCCTCCGCCTGGCTCGGATCGTCGATCAGCCCCACGGCGCGCGTTGGAATGCCGGCGCCGTTGCGCACGGCCTCCGCCAGATGCACCTGGTAGCCGGGGCCGGGCGGCACCTGCTGCAGGGGCGAATTGCCGCCGCTGGAGCAGCAGATATAGGCAATGCCCTCGGCCTTCAGCGCCTTGGCCACCTCGATCGCGTCCTCGATGTCGAAACCGCCTTCGACCCATTCCTTAACCGAAAGGCGCGCCCCCAGCATCATGGACGGGGCGGTCTTCCTCACCGCCCTGGCGATTTCGAGAGCGAAGCGCATGCGGTTTTCCAGCGACCCGCCCCAACGGTCGGTACGCTGGTTGGAGAGCGGCGAGAGGAACTGGAAGATCAGATAGCCATGCGCGGCGTGCAGTTCGGCAAACTCGAAGCCGGCGCGTTCGGCGCGCACGGCCGCCTGCGCAAAACGTGCAATGAGCTCCAGGATTTCGTCCTCCTCCAACGCATGCGGCACGTTCCAGCCGGTGTCGTAAGCGATGGCCGAGGCCGAAACCGTCTGCCAAGGATCTTCGCCCGGCTGCAGCGGACCGCCGCCTTCCCAGGGTTTGCGGTTGGAGGCCTTGCGGCCGGCATGGGCAAGCTGGACACCGAACTTCGTGCCGGGCGCGGCGACGCGCCTGGCGGCGTCGAGCGTGCGCTTCGCGGCCGCCTCGTTGTCGTCCGAATAGAGGCCAAGGCAGCCATGCGAGATGCGCCCGCGCCGCTCGACATCGGTCATCTCGACGGTCACCATGCCGGCGCCCGACATTGCCAGGTTCATCCAATGATGGAGATGCCAGTCGCTGGCCGAGCCGTCCTCGGCCGAATACTGGCACATGGGGGCAACCGCGATGCGGTTGGGGAAGGTGAGGCCGCCGAGGGTGATCGGCTGGAAAAGCGATGACGTCATGTGAAACGGGCTCCTGGAGAGATACCGCTATCTAGGCAGTCGCGGCGCGGCGCGCCAGACACGAGCCGGTGAGACTCCCCGCTGGACCAATCGGTTTCGAGGCCAGTCGGAGTCCAGGCCAGTCGGTTTCCTGGATTGCCTGCGACACCTTTCATCGCTACGCCTTTGCGACCAATACGGAGGTCGTCATGGAAGATCGCATTCGCATCCGTTCGCAGGAGGTCCTTTCGGACGACTGGGCGGTGCTGAAGAAGACGGTGCTCGACTATCGCCGCCGCGACGGGCGATGGGAGACGCAGACCCGCCAGACCTACGACCGCGGCGACGGCGCGGTGATCCTGCCCTTCGATCCGCAGCGCTCGACCGTCCTCTTGGTGCGTCAATTCCGCTTCCCGGCTTACGCTGTAGGCCACCACGAGCCGCTGATCGAGGCCTGCGCCGGCTTGCTCGACGAGAACGATCCCGAAACCGCCATTCGCAAGGAGGCGGAAGAGGAACTGGGTTATCACCTGAAGGATGTCGAGCGGCTGTTTTCGCCGTTCATGAGCCCGGGCAGCGTGACGGAACGGCTCTGGTTCTTCACCGCGCGCTATTCGCCGGCCGACCGCATTTCCGACGGCGGCGGCGCGCCGGAGGAGGGCGAGGACATCGAGGTTCTGGAAATGCCCTTGGACGAGGCGCTGGCCGGCATCGCCGACGGCCGCATCGTCGACGCCAAGACGATCATCTTGATCCAGCATTTGAAGCTCAACCCGATGATGGGTTGAGAAAACGAGGGCGCTGGTTGCGCCATAGGACAACAAAAGTGGTTGTCTTTCCGACGGCGGTTATTGGGCGGCAACTGGGGCCAGACCAACAAAGGCGAACAACGGGCCGATATCGTGGGCGTCCGCCGCTTTCAACGCCGCGATGTACGCGACACGTCGTTCGTTCATTTTTTGAAGATCTGAGCCCGCAGTCCAGTCGATAGGGGCGGTCCCGTAGATTTTGTCGAGAACGACATCCGCCATAATGCGCGCGTGGCGGCCATTGCCATTCGGAAACGGATGAATGAACACCATCCGGTGATGCAGGCGCACGGCGGCTTCGATTGGCGGGTAGGTTTTGTGATCCGCCCAATATTGGGCGTCGTCCATCAGACCGCGCAATTGAACGCCGATCTGCACCGGGTCGACACCAATGTTTTTTCCCGTCTTTCGAAAACTCCCTGCCCAATCCCACACATCGCCAAACAGGCGTCGATGAAGCTCTACCGCAAAATCGTCGGTGAGGATGTCACTCCGCCGCGTGCGCGCGAGCCAGCGAAACCCTGAGGTAATATTGGCGTGCTCAAGCTCGTCCAGTTGACCTTGCGTGGTGAGATGTTTGTGCCGCAGCCCGCCGATCTCGTTGGGATCGAGGGGCGTTGCTCCTTCAGGATATTCGAGCTTGATCGTCACTTGTCCTCCCAAAAGTCTGGAGGCATTTCATAGATCAGCTCGTTCACAATGCGAGCGATCTCATGCTTAGTGCCACTGTCCGAAACGGCCTGGTTCTCAAGCGCCATGTGCTTGCCGGCAGCGGTGACGATAGCCTCTGCCTTTTTTCGGGCTTGAGCCATGATTATGTTATCGACCGCGACGGGCGGCTCGAAGGCATAGACGAACTTGCAACCCATGGCCTCAGCGGTTGCCTTCATAGATTTCAACGTCACGCCGCCTTGGAGTTCGGCTTTCTCGGCCTGAGCGATGCGGGCTCGCGTAACGCCCATCCGTTTGGCAAGCTGGGCGCCAGACATGCCAAGGGCCTTGCGTACCGTTCGAATCCAGCCTTCGGCAGGCGTTTCAATATTGCTGCCGCGGGAAAAATCGACAATGGCCTGGTATTGTTCGCGTACAGCGCGTTTCACACTCATTGTAAGCTCACATGTTGACGATATCGGCGACGGTGTAAACCTTTATGTATACAATATAGCGTACTATGTCAATGTATTTATTGACAAGACGCGCTTCCTGCAGCTGCTGGGGCTGATGCGAGTGCGCTTAGCAGTGAAAACCTTGGCCGGCGGTGGCCTCCTACGCCAAGGCTTCATAGGACATTCCTTCCTCCAAGGAGCTTCGCTTGGCCTGCCACCCGAAGCTCCTCCTTCGCCACGGCTTCGGAGGACTCGTCGAAGAGCGAAGGGGTGGTGCGGACGACGGGAATCGAACCCGTACGATCAGGGATCGAGGGATTTTAAGTCCCTTTTTTCTGCGGTGCTTCCCGCTCAACAGTCTGGAAAACCGGGACTTCGAGCTGATGGTGAAGGCCGGTTTTCTCCCACATGTGTGGGAAATCCCCACGATATTTCCCACACAATCAAGTGTGCGAGCCTGCTCCCTTGCTCTTTGCAAAATCCCACACCACGCGTACATGTGCGGGCACTGCGGGCGTGGTGAAATTGGTATACACACCGGACTTAAAATCCGGAGGCCTCGGCCATGCGGGTTCAAGTCCCGCCGCCCGCACCATGCTTCCCATAGGATCAAACGCATCACGGCACGGAGGCAGTTTAAGCATGGCTAGGCGACCAACGAAAAAACCAGCGAAAAAGATGTTGGCCGGACCGCACAGCTTGGCGCTGCGATTGGATGTCATGGGCGTAACCGCATACATGACCAAAGCTGCAATTGAGGAGCTTATCAACGAGCTAGTCAGGATTAGCGCGTCTGATCCGGAGGAACTCCACGATGTGCATGTTGCGATGCACTTCGGCGGCTGGACGCCCTCAGGCGAATACGTCGCGCCGAGTTTCGGCCATCACCATGGGCTTGGATCAATCCTGACCAAACTGCGCAACGAGCAACTGAAGGAGGGCATGACGAAGGCGGAAATCGAACGTGGCATTACGCCAGATGAGGCTTATCGGGCTTTCGATATTACCATCATGCATGTGTCCCCCGAGGTGGTTCAGCGCGTGGTCACCGAAAACGAAGCGGCCGAATAGCAGCAGTAAGCGCGTTCCCACAAGATTTCCCGCATTTTCTCTTTTCGTTGGCCTCGGTATCGGGTGGGAAGATCGCTTCAATGGAGGAAACATAGCGGCGCGATTTCAACAAGTTGGCACGGCAAGTAGCGAGGCAACGCGAGACCCTGCAATGAGTTGAAACCAGGATTTCGGCTACATGAAAGCCGCAGGCTTGCGCGAGTGCGATGAAAGGCTGACATTATCGCTGCAGACGGACCTGTGAAGAGGTAGCAGATGCAATACGCGACGGGGCAGAAGATGAAAGTTGGCGACGAGGTAGTCGCCGATGGGATGCGAGGCTTGATTGTCTGCGATTTTGATAGCCGCGAGTTTGCAGAAGGCTATAAGACTTGGGACATGCCCACGACCGAAATACTCGGCGGCGGCACTCTGTCGTCCGGCGTCATGATCGAAACCGCTGAAGCGGGCTTGATCCACTATGTGGACGGAATCGGCGTGATCGACCACGTCCCATCCCGAATCCGGTAGTCGGCAAACCGCTGCCAACTGTCGCGTTCCGAGTTTATGAGTTCACAGCCTAGTTCGTGGCATTTGTCCCACAGAAATTCCCACATTATCCGTTGCGCGCTGCAAAGGTCGCGCGTGTGCGATGGTCGCCTCTATGCATACGAAACACTGACTCTATGCATACGAAACACTGAGAAGAAACAGCAGGTTATGCTCTCAACTGGAGGTAGCGAAACTTGCCGGCGCACCAAACCATCGCTTGGTCCTAATTTTGTGGCAAGTGAGTGATTTTGTTGAAGGCAGCGGTGACATTTTTTTAAGTCCCTTGCGTCTACCAATTCCGCCACGTCCGCAGGCGTGCCCTTTTCAGATGCCTGATATGAGCCGTCAAGCCATGTTTCGGATCGGCTGGACTTTGTGCCGCCGTCCTGCCCGTTCTCAGGCGCAGATTTAATATTAGTGATATTTAAAATGCCAGTTTCTCCGAACTGATCCCATTAGCGTTTGTGTGCGAGTCTATGGCCGGCTTTGATGGTGGAACCATGCGTGGGCCAGGCTGGATCAGGGGACTGCGGGAGGAGGAGGCGCGGCAGCTGCGCCGCGAGATCGGTCGGCTCGAACGAGGGCTGATCGAGGCCGCCAATTCGAAGGCTAAATGGAACCTGCACGAGGTCGCTCACACGTTGCGCTGGCAAAAGGCCCGGCTGCGGCGGCTGGAGGAGTGCCTCGAGGCCATGCCTGAAGGCAAGAGGGCTTCGGACCGGTCCTGACTGTTCAGCCAAGCATGTCCGCTAGGCGGGGCAGGGCGGTGGGAAAGTGGCGCGATCACGCTATTACGGCCTGCCCTGGGAGCGCTAATGTTTGCGCCGCGGCGGATCGATCCGCCGAGGCCGGCGTCCATCAGGCCCCTACCCATTCCCCCGCACCCTTCCGGCGCCGTCCACCTGAATTTTCAACGCATGCCAGCGGGG